>NZ_JAGIQD010000019.1:72141-126372 GCF_017815045.1 Burkholderia sp. CpTa8-5 | reverse complement strand
TTCGCGATGTCGACGCCCGTGTTGTCCGACTTCACGCGGACCTTCACGTTGTAATCGACCACTCTTTTCACTGGCACGAGTATCTTCACCATTCGTCTCCTTGTTCGTTCGATTCGGCGATCACGCAAGCATCGTGCGGGCAATCACCGTGCGCTGGATCTCCGACGATCCTTCGTAGATCCGCAGAATGCGTGCGTCCCGCACGAGCCGCTCGATGCGCAGTTCACGTGTGAATCCGTAGCCGCCATGGATCTGCAACGCGGCATCGGTCACGAACGCCACCATCTCCGATGCATACAGCTTCGCCATCGACGCCATGTCCGTAAACGGGTCGCCGGCCGCCCGTCGCGCCGCGGCCTGCAGCGTCAGCAGCCACGCGGCCTCCAGTTGCGTCTTCATGTCGGCGAACCGCCATTGCAGCCCCTGCTTGTTCGCGAGCGGCTCGCCGCCGACGTGGCGCTGCTTCGCCCAGTCGATCGCGTCGCCGAGGGCCGCCTCGGCAATACCGAGGCTCGTCGCCGCGACATCGAGACGACTGTTGTCGAGCACCTTCATCGCCGTGCGGAAGCCGCTGCCCTCGTCGCCCAGCCGGTTCGACGCCGGCACCATGCAGTCGAACGCGACTTCGTGCGCGGGCGCGCCGTGAATGCCCATCAGCTTTTCCGGCGGCGATACCGACACGCCCGCCGTATCGCGATCGACGACGAATGCGCTGATTCCCCGGGTACCGAGCGCCGGTGCGGTTTTCGCATAGACGACGATGAACTGCGCGGCATCGGCGTTCGAGATGAAGTGCTTGACGCCGCGAATGCGGTAGGAGTCGCCGTCGCGCATGGCCTGCGTGGTCATGCCGGCCGGATTCGAGCCGGCCTGCGGCTCGGTCAGCGCGAATGCGCCCAGCTTCGCGCCGCTCGCGGCATCCGGCAGATAGCGGGCACGCAGCGCGTCGTCGCCACCGATCAGCACCGAGTCGGTTGCCAGATAGTGGGCACCGATCATCGACGAGGTCGCCGCGCACGTGCTGGCGATCTCGGCCAGCGACAGGATGATCGCGGCCGGCGACGCGCCGATTCCGCCCCAGCGCTCAGGCAGGTTCATTCCCATCACGCCGAGTTCGGCCAGCGCCGGCACATAGCGTGTCGTCGGCGATTCGTCGCGATCGACTCGTGCGGCATGCGGTGCGAGCTCGGCTTGCGCGAAACGGCGAATCGCGTCGGCGATTTCCAGGTCGGCGTCGTCGACGCCCAGTCGTTTAAGCATCGTTCATCTCCTGAGGGGTTTCGGTTCGTCGCGCGGATGCGGCAGCGCCGGGGACGATCGTTTCGGCGGCCGCGTGAACGACACCGGCTTTCACGAGCGCGGCGATCGCCGCATCGTCGAGCCCGAGCACTCGGCCGAGCACCGCGCGCGTATGCTCACCGAGTTGCGGCGCGCGTGTGGTACGCGTGTCCGGATACGCGGAAAACTTCAGCGGCTGGGCGGGCAACCGGATCGGCGAGCCGTCGGCCGCGGCCGTCTCGACGAGCAGGCGGCGCGTGCGCGCCTGTTCGCTTTCGAGCGCTTCCCGAATGTTCCGGATCGGTGCGACAGGAATACCGGCCGCACCGAGCGCCGTGTTGACCTCGTCGACCGCGCGCGTCGCGGCCCACTGCTCGATGCACGCGCGCAATGCCGCTTCGTGTTCGCAACGCGACGTATCGGACACGAAACGCGCATCGTCGACCAGCGCCGGAAGACCGATCGTGTCGGCGAGCAGACCGAACAGTTTGTTGTTGAGTACCGCGACGACGAAATGGCCGTCGGCCGCACGATAGGCGCCGAACGGCGCAGACGTCGGGTGGCGATTGCCCACACGCCGCGGCGCCCTGCCGGTGGTCGCGTAACGCGCGACGAGCGCGGCGGTCAGGCTCATCGTCGCATCGAACATCGACACGTCGACGTGTGTACCCTGCCCGGTTCGATCGCGTGCAACGAGCGCGGCGAGCACGCCCCATGACGCAAAGATCCCGCTGACCACGTCGGACACGGAATCGCCGACGAGCGTCGGCTCGCCATCTGGCGAGCCTGTCGCGTCCATCAGCCCGCACATCGCCTGCAGGATGATGTCGTAGGCCGGCCGGCTCGATTCGGGACCGGTCTGCCCGAAGCCCGATACGCTCGCGTAGACCAGCGCCGGGTTGCGTGCCGACAGAGCCGCGTAGCCGATCCCGAGCCGCTCGGCCACACCGGGGCGGAAGTTCTCGACGACGACGTCGGCATCCGCGCACAGCGATTGCGCGAGCGCCTGCCCGTCCGCCGTCTTCATGTCGATCACGACACTGCGCTTGTTGCGGTTCATCGCACCGAACAGCCCGCTCTCGCCATTCGCGAACGGCCCGATCGCACGGTAATCGTCGCCGGCGGGCGGCTCGATCTTGATCACGTCGGCGCCGAGGTCGCCGAGCAGCGCCGAACACAGCGGCCCCGCGAGCACTCGGGAAAAGTCGATCACGCGTATGCCGTCGAGCGGCAGCCTGGACACAGTCACGGCATCTTTCTCCTGAAGGTCGGGCCGAGTCGGCCGATGCGGTGATTCTGTTCGAGCGAGGCAATCAGATAAAATATCGGAATAAATTAACGGTTATAAGATTTCCGTATGGGTTCGATATGGCGCTGTCGCTGAGATTGCTTCGCTATTTCGTCGCGGCCGCAGAAGCGGGCAGCACGACCGCGGCTGCCGTCCTGCTGAACGTATCGCAACCGTCGATCTCGGTGGCGATCCGCGAACTCGAGGCGCTGTTCGACGATCCGCTGTTCACACGCGGCGCGGGCACACGCATGACGCTCACGCACTTCGGCGAGCGCAAGCTCACCGAGGCACGTCAGTTGCTCGCATCGGCGTCGGCGTTCGCAACCGACGACGCTGGCGACGAGCCGGGGGGCGTCGTGCACATCGGTGTATTCAGCACGATCGCACCGGTCTATTTGCCGCACGCGCTCGAGCTTGCGCAGCAGCGTCATCCGCGCTTGGACATCCGCTTCGTCGAAGGCGATCTCGCGCAGCTCGACATGGCGCTGCACAAGCAGCAGATCGACTTCGCACTGATGTACGACGTCGGCTTGCCGGAAGACATCGAACGTGAATGTCTGGCCGAATTGCGCCCCTATGCGCTCGTGCCCGCCGGATCCGCGCTGGCGAAGCGCAAGCGCGCGATCTCGCTGCACGACCTCGCCGCGCACCCATTCATCCTGATCGACCTACCGCATAGTCGCGACTTCCTGATGGCGCCGTTCTGGCAGTGCGGCCTGTCGCCGAAGGTCCGTTATCGCGCGGTGTCGATCGAACTCGTGCGGGCAATGGTCGCAAGCGAGCTTGGCGTGTCGCTGCTGATCACGCAAAGCCCGGCAGTCACGCGCTCGCCGCTCGTCGTCGAATGTCCGATCCGGGAATCCACCGTGATCCAGCCGCTGGTAATCGCGCGCCTCGCGCGTGCGGCTCGGACCCGCGCGTCGGAAATCGCGGCAACGTGCGTACGTGACGCGGTCGCGGATGCAATGCGCACTCGCACGGGGCCTTGAACCGGGACAGCCCGCTTATCATGTCCGAAACCAACACGGCTCTCGTGTATTGGCGGACAGGCGGGCTCCGCAAGAACGGGGCGCCCGCCCCCGGAAAGCCACGAGAAACGGTGGACAGCCGAGCGGCGCAACGGCATCGCAGCCTGATGCGCGTGCCGCCGGCGCGAAGCGACCCACAGTCGAATCGCCGCGCCACCCGCGTCACACCTCCCCCGCGTGCGCCCTTGCCCTGACCTCCGCAAACGACGTATCGACGACCAGACGCCCGGTGTCGAACACCGTCTCGAGCGCCTCGTCCCATTCGCCTTCCAGCGCCCGATCGTCCCACGCAACCGGCAGCGTCGCCGTCCGATACTCGCCGGTGCGCCAATTGCGCAGCAGCGTCAGCCGCCCTCGCTTCGAGCGCTTGCCCTGATCGGTGACCGGATCCTTGCGGACG
Organism: Burkholderia sp. CpTa8-5; assembly: GCF_017815045.1. Classification (NCBI taxonomy): domain Bacteria; kingdom Pseudomonadati; phylum Pseudomonadota; class Betaproteobacteria; order Burkholderiales; family Burkholderiaceae; genus Burkholderia; species Burkholderia sp. CpTa8-5. The sequence goes on along the minus strand of NZ_JAGIQD010000019.1, from coordinate 122,375 downwards.
TCGTGCCACACGCCGCCGCGCCGGATGGCCGAGCACTTCATCGCGAAGCGCTGCGTATCGCGATTCACCCGCTGCAACAGCGCACCGCCCATGCCGAACACCACGTTGCCGGCCGCGTAGCCTGCCTCGTCGAGCGCGGCGAGGATCGCTTCGATCGACTGCTCGTCGACGCCGTCGCCCTGGATCACGCGCACGTGGTTCAGCACGCGCCGCCCCTTGCCGTTCACGGTCGAGCCGAACGACACGTCGAGCGCCCGCACCGTTTGCAGCACGATCGTCACCGGGTCGCCGGAATCGGGACGCACGACGAGCGTCGCGCCCGAATCGATCACCGCCTGCCGAAGTTCGCCGCCCCACAAATCGAGCGCGGCGAACAGATCATAGGAGTCCGATACGACCGATACGATCGCGCCCGGCAAACCGAAGCGGCTGATCATGTTGCGGTACGCGTCGGCCTCGCCTTCGCGCCCCCATGACGTAATCGTGCTGTGCTCGGCCGCCGGCACCGAGTAGGCGGCCATCGGCTCGCGATAGAAGCGGTTCGCGGCCAGCACGCCGAGCACCGTATCCGAGCCCATGAAGCTCACGAGATGCGCGGCGCCGCCGATCGCGGCCGATTCCGCGCTCGACACGCCGCGCGCGCCGAAGTCGTGCAGCTTGAACGGCAGTTGCGCGAGATCGTCGTCGGTCCTTTCGAGGAAGCGGCGGATCGTTTGCCGCAGGTGCCAGCTGCGGGTCGCCACCGTCACCGGATACCAGATGCGCAACAACATCGTCTCGAGATACGACGCGAGCCAGAACACCTGCGGATCGTCGCATTCGACCGTCATCAGCACGTTGTGCACCGGCACGATCGAGCCTTCCGGTACCGCACGGATCTTCACCGGCAGGTAGCCGTCGTAGTGCTCGACGATATGACGCCACCCGGCTTCGTTGAACGGCTCGCCGTGCACGGCGAAGAAATCGCGCGCGTCGTCGATCATCGCGTGCGTGACCGGCTTGCACAGGTACTCCTTCAGCAGCATCTGAAGGCCGAAGAACAGCGTGCGGTCATAGCGGCCGCCGCGCGATTCGACGTACGAGAACATCGCCGATGCGTCCGGCGGATATTGCAGGAAGTGGGAGGCCTTGTACGAATCCGTGTTGAGAATCGGATTGGCGAGAACCGCGGCAAAGCCGCCGGGATCGTTTTGCATGGCTAGAGCTCCTCTAGGCCGTTGAAGTGCCGCCGCGTCTGTCGCGGCGGACCGAATGCGGGGAATCAGCGCGTCACAGCTTCCCCAGGAAGTGATACGCGATGTCGAAGTGATCCTCGAACATCACGTTGCGCATCTGCGCGAATTCGTTGAGCGGAACCCAGCGCGCCTTGTCGGCGTCGTCGCTGCCCTTCACGCGCGGCAGCTCGCCGGTCGGAAAGTTGAACAGGCACGCATGCGTGATCGTGCGGCCGCGCAGCGAACGCGTCGGGTGATCGAACACCTGGCGATCCTTGATCGAGCCGCGCAGCACGGGCTCCGGCAGCTTGAGGCCGGTTTCCTCGCGCAGTTCGCGAATGCACGCCGCATCGAGCCGCTCGTCCTGGTTCACGAAGCCGCCCGGCAGCGCCCACAGGCCACGGCCCGGTTCGCTGCGACGGCGCACGAGCAGGATATGCCCCGAGTGCACGACCACCGCGTCGACCGTCACGAACGTGACCGGATACGGCGCGGCCGCCCACGCCTTGCGATACGCGGCGATGAATTCGGCTTCCGACTTCAGTTGCGCGAATTCCGGCTGCGTGCGGAACCGCTCGAGCCAGCCGAACACGGGTTCGGGCACGGCCCACTGCACGAAGCTGTTGGTCCGTTCGGCGAAATACTGGTCGCGGATCTCGGTAGCGGAAATGTCTTCCGTCGCGTCGACGTCGACGAGCGCCCATTGCGGGAACATCCGCAGGTAATACGACGTGGCGTCCTTCTCGTGGCCGATCAGCCCGACCTTGCGCTGCGCGACGTCGCCGAGCGCGCCGGCCACCGCATCCTGCACCCAGCGCACCCAGTCGCCGTCGTTGTAGGTCGAATCCTGCAGCGGGGCGATCGTCACGCGGTCGCGCTCGGACGCGTCGAGCAGCGAGGCCAGCATCTGGCGGCGCTCGTCGAACGAGAACGGATCCTTGATGGTGCGGGGCTTGTCGGTCGATCCGATCAGCACGCACACGCGCTCGGCCCGGCTCAGTGCCGACTTCAGCACGTTCAGGTGACCACGATGCGGAGGCTGGAAACGACCGATGAAAACGAGCGCGTCGAAGCGCCGGTTCTGTTGCGTACTCATGAGGCTCCCTCAAGAGATTGAAACGCTCCGGGTCTGTCCCGAAGGGTTGGGATAAATCGTAGGGGAATTCCCGAAGTGCGTCAATCGATCCCATTCGAGCCCACGCTCGACTTGACGAAGTCTGACGAAACACAGGTTATTGGCGCGGTACACTCGATCGCATTCCAATCCGAACCCTGGCGCGCGCTCTCATGAGGATCTCAGTCAGCCGGACCGTCGGCGTCGATCGCCGACGCCTGTTCACGTGGTCGCAGGATTACGGCCGGCGGCTCGTGTGGGACAACTTCCTGATCGATGCGTATCTGCTCGACGGAACGACCGCCGACGTCGGCGTCGACGCGTTCTGCCGCAGCCAGTCGGGTGCGACGATGGTGTCGCGCTACATCTCGTACCGTCCGCCGCAGGTCGCCGCCGTCGAAATGGTCGAAGGGCCGAAAGTGCTCGAACGCTTCAGCGGCAGCTGGAACTTCACCGAGCACACGCCCGGGTCGACCGAGGTGAAGTTCACGTACCACTTCCGTGCGCAGCCGTCCTGGCTGCGCTGGCTGCTCGAACCGCTGATCGGCGCGTTCTATCTCGTGCACACGCGCCGGCGTCTCGATTCGTTCAAGCGCTGGGCCGAAGCGGAAGCGCTGCCGCACTGAGCGACGCACCGCCCCGCGCCACCTGCTGCCGAACCTGCGCATGCGTGCCGAGCGCCGTGGCGATCGCATCGACCGCGTCGGCCGCGCGCGCCGCGCCGCACATGAATGCATCGACGGCCGCGAAACGATGCTCGGGCCACGTATGGATCGTGATGTGCGACTCCGCCAGCAACACGACACCCGTCACGCCATGCTCGCCGCCGAAATGATGGAAGTGCGCGCCGATCACGCGCGCGCCGGCCCGTTGCGCCGCGTCGGTGAGGATCGCCTCGAGTCGCGCGGCGTCGCGCAGCAGCGCCGCGTCGATGCCGGCCAGGTCGGCCAGCACGTGCGAGCCGAGCGCCGCACAGGACGGCGCGACCCCGTCGCGCGCGGTCATTTGTGCGACCCGTACGACGAGTAGCCGCTGCGCGCCGACGAACTGCCCCACCCGCTACCGCCCGACCCGCCGCCGCCGATCGATGCGCAGCTGAACAGCGTGACGACGATCAGGCCGTAGATGCCGTAAAGGATGTACCGGATCACGCGTTGCCCCCGTCCGACGCAAAACGCGCCCACAGCCATTCCGGCAGCCACAGCACCAGCAGGCCGACCAGCACGTAGACGGAGCGTCCGGTGAACGAGAACAGCGAACCCAGGTTGAAGACCACGAGCAACGCGCTGAACATGAACGGCAGCGGCGCAAAACTGTGCGGCCCCTTCCTGCCGAACAGGCCCATCGATTCGGTGGCGCCCGCGGCAGCGGCGGTGGCCGTCGCCAGCGCCGGCGTGCCGAAACGCTCGGCGAGCGCGCTGCCCGTCAGCGGCCGCGCACGCGACCAGACGATCTCCGCGTCACTGCGCTCGCGCGTGAGCTTGTCCTTCTGCCAGCCGTAATCGATGATCGACGTGCGGTCGCCCGCCTGCACGCGCCAGTTGAATGCCCCGACCACGTAGACGACCTCCGATTCGTATTCCTCGCGCAAACGATAGGTCTTGCCGCCATCGGTCACGCTGGATTCGCCGCCGATCGTCGGCCAATGGTCGAGCACCTGCACGCGCTCCCAGCGCCCTTCGCTTTGCACCAGCCACAGGAAGCCGCGCTTCGGGTTCAGCAGCAGGTATTCGTCCCATGTCTCGGCGTCGCCCGGCACGCGGCAGCGCATCATGCCGATCACCGTGTACTTCACACCGTCGAACGTGCCGATCGCGCCGAGTTCGAGCGCGCCCTTCACCGATTCCAGCTTGCGCTGCGCCGCGAACACGGTCTGCTGCTCGGCCGTGCACTGCACGCCCGCATGGCAGTTGCCGCACACGACGTAGTCGGCCACGTTCGGCGCATAGGACAGTGGCGCACCGCAGCTCGGGCACGCGAACGGCACCATCTCCGCGCCGCGTTTCTCGCGCGTATCGTTTTCGGTATCGCGCAAGCCCGTGAACCCGAGCGCATCGAATTCCAGCGCCTCGCCGGAATAAACGGCCGGGATGCCGCCGTTCGATTCGGCGTCGGAATAGTCGTAGGTCGCGAATGCATTGCCGGTGCGCAGGTCGACGACGCGCGCTTCCCACCCGGCATCGACGCGGAACGGCAGCTCGCCGTCGCCGCCCGTGCAGCGTGCGGTACGCACGTCGGACACCAGATACGCGCGGCCGCCGTGGTCGATCCGCATGCCCGGTTCGAGCGTGCCGAATGCGGGCCACGCGGCGCCTGCCGCATCGTCGGGTTCGCGCACCGTGATCGCGTACTGGCCCGACGCATCCGACAGCCATCCGAACGCGCCGTCGTCGAACACGACGTACCATTCGCTCCACGCGCCGGCATCGTAGGTCATCTGGATGCGCCCGAGCACCGTGAACGCGCGCGTGCCGTAGCGCCCGGCCGTGCCGATCTGGATCGGCGATGCATCGTCGAGCACCGTGGCCAGTTCGCCGATGCGCTCGACGTCGGCGCCGCGCTTGAGCAGCGTGCTGCGGCAGAACGCGCAGACGGCCATCACCGCCGCGGCCGAGCGAAACTCGACCGGCGCGCCGCATTGGGGGCACGAGGTACGGAACATGCGCGACGCTTACCGCGTGAGCTTCGCGAGGATCTCGGCCTTCGCGCGCGAATAGTCGTCTTCGGTCACGAGGCCCTTGTCGAGCAGCGCCTTCAACTGCTCGAGCCGCTGCACGTAATCGGTGCCCTCGGCCGCTCCCGCGGCGATCGGCGCCGCGACGGGCACGGGCGGCGCAGCCTGCGCCGGTTGTGCGGCGCCCGCGATCTGGCCGGCCATCGCCTGCCCGATTGCCGCCCCGGCGGCCAGCCCCGCGCCGACCCCGGCGATGCCGCCCGGGTTTTGCGCGGCGAGCGGAATCGCCTGCGCGGTCTGGTATTGCGTGGCGCGCGCGAGATCGCCGGCCATCCCCGCTCCGATCCGCAGGTCGAGCGCCTTTTGCAGCTCGGCCGGCAGCGACACGCTCTCGACCGCGAACGCGTCGAGCGCAAGCCCGTAGCGCGTGAACACCGGCACCAGCGCGTCGGCCACACGCTGCGACAGCAGCGACTGGTTCGCGGCCATGTCGACGAACGGCACGTCGGCCGAGCCGAACGTCGTGCTCATCGCGGTGACGACCAGGTTGCGCAGTTGCTGCTCGAGATCGTCGACCGTATAGGCCGCGCGCGTGCCGCTGACCTCGCGATGGAATGCGGCCGCATCGACGATCCGGTACGAGTAGATGCCGAACGCGCGCAGTTGCACGAAGCCGAATTCGCGATCGCGGATCGTCACCGGCTGCGCGGTGCCCCAACGCCGGCCCAGCTGCAGCCGCGTGCTGAAGAAGTAGACGTCCGACTTGAAAGGCGACTGAAAGAATTTATCCCAGTTCTTCAGGTTCGTGAGCACCGGCAGCGTGCGCGTTTCCAGCGTATAGAGCCCAGGCTGGAACACGTCGGCGACCTTACCCTCGTTGACGAAGATCGCGACCTGCGTTTCGCGCACGGTCAGCTTGCCGCCGTACTGGATTTCCTGGTCTTCCATCGGATAGCGCCAGGCCAGTACGCCGTCGGTGTCTTCCGTCCATTGCAGGACGTCGATGAACTGCTTGCGGATGAATGAACCCAGACTCATGTCGGTCTCCTCGAAACGCGTGGCGCGTCAGGTCAGGCAGGCGGCATTGATAATGCCGACGACGAGCGACGCGGTGCCCATCAGGCCGCCCATCGCGACGTTGCGATCCTCGATCGCATGATTCATGCCGGGCATCACGCGCGTCAGCACCGCATAGGTGATCAGTTGCACGATCATCGCGCCGACGGCCCAGATCACGACTTCGCCGAGCGTGGAATTGTGCGCGATGCTGGACGCGAGCGTCAGGCAGAAACCGATCAGCGCGCCGCCGAACGACAGCGTCGCGGCCGCGTTGCCGTCGCGGATCAGCGCGAGTTCGTCGAACGGGGTGACCTTCAGGTACACTGCCGCGAACACAAGAAGCAGCACGAACGCCGACAGTAAATGAACCGCATAAAGATAGGCACTATTCATTCTTTTCCTCGGATTTTGTGCTCGGTTCGCCGCCCCGTCGCCGGTCGGCCCGCACGGGGCCGCCAGACGAAAATCCGCGCCAGTATATCCACATTGCCGAACACTGCACAACGGATGCGCGATGCTGCATAAGCGTGCGCTCGTCCTGTCGATTCTCGTGCTCGCGTCGTGCGGGCTCGGCTACGAACTGATCAGCAGCGCGCTGTCGAGCTACCTGCTCGGCGATTCGATCCTGCAGTTCTCGTCGGTGATCGGCTGCTACCTGTTCGCGATGGGGATCGGCTCGTGGCTCGCGAAGTTCGTCGAGGACGACGACGTGCTCGACCGCTTCGTCGACATCGAGCTGCTCGTCGGCCTGCTCGGCGGCGTATCGGCCGCGCTGCTGTTCGTCGTGTTCGCCTGGCTCGCCGCGCCGTTTCGCGCGGCGCTTTACGCACTGGTGCTCGCGCTCGGCCTGCTGATCGGGATGGAGATTCCGCTCGTGATGCGCGCGTTCCAGCAGCGCCGCCAGGCGTTCCGCCATACCGTCAGCGAGGTGCTGACCTTCGACTATCTCGGCTCGCTCGCCGTGTCGCTGATCTTCCCGCTCGTGCTCGCGCCGCGTCTCGGCCTGCTGCGCACGAGCTTCCTGTTCGGCCTCCTGAACGCATTCGTCGCGTTGTGGACGACGCACCTGTTCCGCGACGAAATCCGCAACGTGCGCGGCAAGCTGATGCGCGCGTCGCTCGTGATCGGGCTGCTGATCGCCGGGTTCGCGCTGTCGGAGCGCATCACGCACTGGGCCGAGCACGGCGTATACGGTGACGAGACGATCTATTCGGAAACGACGCCGTACCAGCGCATCGTGCTCACGCAGTGGCACGACGACATGCGGCTGTACCTGAACGGCAACCTGCAATTCTCGTCGCGCGACGAACACCGCTATCACGAAGCGCTGATCCATCCGGCCATCGAAGCGCTGCCGTGGGCGAAGCGCGTGCTCGTGCTGGGCGGCGGCGACGGCCTCGCGGTGCGCGAACTGCTCAAGCACCGCCATCTCGAACGGATCACGCTCGTCGATCTCGATCCCGCGATGACGAAGCTGTTCTCGACGTCCGCGCCGCTCGTCAAGCTGAACCAGGGCGCGCTGAAGGACCCGCGCGTGCAGGTGATCAACGACGACGCGGTGCGCTGGCTCGAATCGAATGCCGACGCGTACGACGCGATCGTCGTCGACTTCCCCGATCCGACCAACTTCGGGCTCGGCCGCCTGTATTCGGTGCCCGTATTCCGGCTGCTCGCGCGGCACCTGTCGGAGAACGGCTACACGGTGATCCAGTCGACGTCGCCGTATTTCGCGCCGCATGCGTACTGGACCATCATCGCGACGCTGCGCGAAGCCGGGTTCAACACGTGGCCGTACCACTGCTACGTGCCGTCGTTCGGCGACTGGGGCTTCGTGATCGCCGGCAAGCGCCGCGATTTCACGGTGCCGACGCACTACTCGGTGCCGACCCGCTGGCTCGATCCGCAAACGGCCGCCGAGATGTTCCACTTTCCGGCCGACATGCCGGCGCTGCCGATGTCGCCGAACGAACTCAACGACCAGCCGCTCGTGCGCCGCTTCGACGACGACTGGAAGCACGTACTGCGCTGATGAATCGCCGCACGTTCCTCGTCGCGTCGGCGGCCGCGTCGCTCGCCGCCTGCGGCCGCACCGGCTGGATCGAGACGACACCGCGCGTCGACTACCCCGGCATGCGCGAAGGCCATGCGCTGCGCGACCATGCCACGCTGCCGCCGCCGTCCGGCACGATCGACACGGATGTCGCGATTCTCGGCGCCGGCGCGGCCGGGCTGTCGTGCGCATGGCAACTCGCGCGCGCGGGCCATACGCGCTTCACGGTGCTCGCCGGCCCCGAATTCGGCGGCAACGCGGCCGGCGGCCACTTCGGCGCGCTCGGCTATCCGAAGGGCGCGCACTACCTGCCGCTGCCGTCGCTCGAATCCGTGCATCTGCGCGACATGCTCGCCGATCTCGGCGTGATCGAATCCGCGCCGTTCTCCGCGCGCCCCGTGTACGACGAGCGTGCCCTCGTCCACGCACCCGACGAACGGCTGTTCATCGGCGGGCAGTGGCAGGACGGCATCGTGCCGACCGCCGGCCTCGACGCCGACGCACTCGCGCAGCAGGCGCGCTTCTTCGCGTACACGGACGGGCTGCGCACCGCGCGCGGCGCCGACGGCCGCAAGGTGTTCTGCATCCCGATCGCGGAATCGTCGCGCGACCCGCGCTGGCGCGCACTCGACCGGCGCTCGTTTCGCCAGTGGCTGCGCGACGAGGGCTACACCGCGAAGGCGCTGCACTGGTATCTGGACTACTGCTGCCGCGACGACTACGGCGCCGGTTACGAGCACGTCTCCGCGTGGGCCGGACTGCACTATTTCTCGTCGCGCGGCGGCCATGCGGGCGACGCGGGCGACGGCGCGGTGCTGACCTGGCCCGACGGGCTGCACACGATGGTGACGAAGCTGGGCGATTCGATCGCCGCGCGCACCGGCTCGAACGCATGGTCGCGGGACGGCTTCGCGGTGCGCGCGACCGAACGTGCGGGCGGCGTCGACGTGCTGTGCGCCCGCGTCGGCCACGACGGCATGCTGTCGACGTTCATGCTGAAGGCGCGCCGGGTCGTATCCGCGATGCCGCTGTTCGTCGCGGCGCGCGTGTTTCCGCAGCTCGCCGCGTACGGCTTCGAACCCGCGCGCGACCTGCCGCCGCGCGCGCCGTGGCTCGTGTCCAACTTCCTGCTCGACGGCATGCCGGCCGAGGAAGCCGGCGTGCCGCTCGCGTGGGACAACGTCGTCTACGGCGGCGCGGGGCTCGGCTATGTCGTGTCGACGCACCAGTTGATCCGGATGTCGCCGCCGACGCGCTCCGTCTTCTCCGCCTATCAGGCATTGAGCACGCAAACGCCGGACGAGACGCGCCGCTGGCTCGCGCAGGCGAAACCCGACGCGTTGCGCGAGCAGGCGGCAGTCGACCTGCAGGCCGTGTACGGACGCGAGCTGTGGAAGCACGCGAGCGCGCTCGAGATCACCGTGCGCGGCCATGCGATGGCTACACCCGACGTCGGCTTCCTGAGCCGGCCGGGGCTGCTCGCGCTGCGCGATGCCGACGGCCCCGTCGTGTTCGCGCATGCCGACCTGTCCGGGCTGTCGCTGTTCGAGGAAGCGTCGTACTGGGGCATGCTGGCGGCCCGGCGCGTGCTGGCCTGACAACCGCCGTTCGTCATTGCGGCGTCGCCGCCACCCGCTATAATCGCGCGACATTCCGACTGCATAGAGCAGGCCGACGGTGGCGCGCCGTTCGACGCGCCGACCGCCCTTCTCGACAACAACAATGACGAACCGAACCTTCCGACGCCTTCGCCCGCTGGTGCGCGCCGCCGCGCGCGTGCTCGCGTGCGCCCCGCTGCTCGGCGCACCGCTGGCGCTGCATGCGGCCGACGCCGCCGGTGTCCGCGGCGCTTCCGGGACCTCCGTAACCGAGCCCGCGAGCGGGCGCTACATCGTCGTCGACACCGGCCATACGCCCGCGCGTCCGGGCTCCACCGGCGCGAGCGGCCGCGTCGAATACCTGTACAACCTCGACCTGTCCGGCGCGGTCGCCGACACGCTCGCCGCGCACGGCGACCGCGTGCTGCGCACGTCGGCGGACGGCCGCGAGATCGCGCTCGATCGGCGCTCGACGCAAGCGCCGGACTCGAACCTGTTCGTGTCGATCCATCACGACTCGATGCAGCAGCAGTTCATCGACGCGGGCCGGCAGCGCGAATTCCGCGGCTTCTCGGTGTTCGTGTCGGAACGCAATCCGCACTATGCGGAAAGCCTGCGTTGCGCGAAGGCGATCGCCGAGCGGCTGGTCGCGGCCGGCGAACGGCCGTCGCTGTATCACGCGCAGCCGATCAAGGGCGAGAACCGCCCGCTGATCGACCCGCCACTCGGCATCCATCGCTTCGACGATCTCGTCGTGCTGCGCACCGCGCCGGTTCCGGCCGTGCTCGTCGAAGCCGGCGTGATCGTCAATCCGGACGAGGAAGCGCGGCTCGCGCGGCGCGAGACGATCCAACGCCTGTCCGCCGCGATCGCGGGCGGCATCGACGCGTGTACGACACCCCGATAAACGACGGTATCGCCCGTCGGATTCACCGGTTTTCACCCCGTCAGGAGACTCACCATGAAGAAGAATCTGCTCGCATCCTGTGCGCTGCTCGCGCTTGCCGTTCCGTTCGCCGCGCACGCGGCCGGCTGCGGGAAGCCGCGCAGCGCGTTCGACCAGGTGTATTGCACGAGCACGCAGTTCTCGCAGTCCGACCGAGATCTCAACGACGAATACGGCCGGCTGCGCAAGCAACTGAGCGGCGATCAGCAGGCGACGCTGAAGGCCGGCCAGCTCGCGTGGCTGAAACAACGCGACGCGCAGTGCAGCGAGACCCGCGGCAGCAGCTACCTCGTCGATATCCAGTGCGCGAACGACATGACGCAGTCGCGGCTGTCGTTCCTGCGCGAGCGTGAGCGCGAATGCTCGAGCACCGGGTGCGTGACGTCGAAGCTCGGGGAGTAAGGGCGCGACGCATGCGATGCCGCGACGCGTTTCGCGGCATCGCGGCCCGAAAGGAATCACACGAGGGCGCTTGACGTCGAACACGACGACGATCGCCCCCTTCCCTGATCGACTTTTCCGACGCGCGCGGCAATCACAGAAACCACCGATACTCCCGCGCGCCGATCTCGTTGCGGAAATCCAGCTCCTCCTGCCGCTTGTTCTCGCAATACACCATCACGAACTCGCTGCCGAGCCCTTCGCGCACGGCCGGATGATCCTGCATCGCGGCGACCGCCGACAGCATCTCCTGCGGAAAATCGATGCCGCTGCCGCGATCGTCGTTGAGCGGCGCGATCGGCTCGAGCCGCGCATCGAGCCCGTGCTCCATCCCGCTCAGGATCGCCGCCAGCACCAGGTACGGGTTCGCATCCGCGCTCGCGAGCCGGTGCTCGATCCGCAGGTTGCGTGCGTCCGATTCCGGAATCCGGATGCACGCGTCGCGATCCTCGAAGCCCCAGCTCGCGCGGCTCGCCGCATTCACCATCGATCCGTAGCGGCGAAACGCATTGTGATTCGGCGCGAACACCGGCATGCAGTGCGGCAGCAGCGCGAGGCAGCCGGCCACCGCGTGCCGCAACGGCCGCTGCCCGTCGGCCGCAAGCACGTTGCGCCCCGCGTCGTCGTACAGGCTCACGTGCACGTGCATCCCGCTGCCCGGCGCATGCAGATACGGCTTGCCCATGAAGCTCGCGCGATAGCCATGCCGCAACGCGACGCCGCGCGTGCTGCGACAGAACAGCGCCGACCAGTCGGCCGCGCGCAGCGCGTCGTCGGTATGCCCGAAATTGATCTCGAACTGGCCGGGCCCGAGCTCGGCGGTGATCACCGTCGCATCGACGCCCTGTTCGCACGCGGCGTCGACCATCTCGTGCAGCACGTCGGAGAAGCGCGACAGGCGCTCGATATGCATGTTCGGCTGATCGTCGCGGTCATCGCTCAGGCGATCGCGCGGATACTGCGGCATGCCTTGCTCGAGCTGCGCGGCGAACAGGTAGAACTCGAGCTCGAATGCGACGACCGGCCGGATGCCGCGCGCCGTGAACCGCCGCAGCACGCGCGCGAGCACCTCGCGCGGCTCGAATTCGATCGGCGAATCGGTGCCGTCGGAGCTGATCAGCATCTGCGCGAGCGGCTGCCGTTCCCAGCGCACGGGCTTCAGCGTGCCGGGGATCAGGCGGCGCGGCGCATCGGGATCGCCGTCGTTGAAGCAGTAATCGCCGATCTTGTAGAGGCCGCCCTGCGTGCCGAGCAGGATGCAGTTCTGCGGCAGCTTCAGCAGCGAACCCGCCGCGACTTTTTCGAGCGCGTCGATCGGATAGCGCTTGCCGTAGAAATGCCCGGGCAGGTCGAGGCAGATCAGGTCGACATAACGAATCTCGGGGTGCGCCTGCCGGAACGCGCGGACTTCACTGACCAGCGCGGGAACGACGTCAGCCATGTCTCATCCTTTCCATGTCTTGTAGGGCGGTGACGCCACGCGGCGAACCGGATTCGTGCGGCGCACGGCGCAACGCACGCGGCAAATCACTCAGTAATGCAAACAGACTGCACGGTGCGGAAGCCTCCGACGTCGCCCGCCCCGCCGACCACTCAACTCAGGTGAATACCCAGATCACGCGCGTCGGCGCATCGGTCAGATTTGCATACCGGAAGCGCTTGCGCGCGGGAAGCTGAAACGCATCGTTCGGGCCGAGCGTGACGGGCGTGTCGTCGCCGTCTAGCCAGATCGTCAGTTCTCCTTCGAGCACGAAGCCGCCCTGCTCGTCGCTGTCGTCGACCGGCCGCTCGCCGCTGCTCGCGCCCGGCCCGAGATGGCTTTCGAGGATCGAGAAGCGCGACCGCATGTTCGGCGACACGAGGATGTCGGTAACGCCGTCCGCGTAATACACGGTGCGCCGCTCGTCGGGCCGCGTGACCCACGGCACGCTGCGCGGCTTGCTCAGGCTGTAGAAATACGTGGTCGGCACGCCGAGCGCCTCGCCGATCGCGGTGAGATCCGCGACCGTCGGACGCGACAGCCCGCGCTCGACCTGCGACAGAAAGCCGACCGAGCGGCCGATCCGTTCGGCGAGATCGTTCAGCGTGACCTTGCGATGCTTGCGCAGGTCGCGGATCAGGATCGCCAGACTTTCTATCTCTTCCTGTTCGTTCATGATGGATTCCGGTGCAATCAAACGGTATCGCGCAGGCGGTACCAGGCCTTGCCGATCGCCTCCAGCGGCGCGGCCAGCCGGTCGCCGCCGGGAAAGCGCGGGTTGCGGATGCGCTGGTACTGCGCGAGCAGGTGTGCGTCGCCGAGCACGGCGTCGGCCACCGCGCGCGCACCGGCGAGCGTCGGCAGCACGCCGTGCCCCGAAAAGCCCTGCAGCCAGAAGCGCTGCCCGTGGCGACCGATGTCCGGCGTGCGACGCATGCTGATGTCGATGTGACCGCCCCACGCGTAGTCGAGCGGCACGCCGGCCAGTTGCGGAAACACGCGTTCGAGATGCGGGCGCGTCGCCGCCGCGATATCGGCCGGAATGCCGCCGAGATACGTGCAGCCGCCGCCGAACAGCAGCCGGTTGTCGGGGCTCAGGCGGAAATAGTCGGGCACGAACTGGTTGTCGATCACGCAGCTGTTGCGCGGCAGCAGCGCACGCGCGACGTCGGGGGCGAGCGGCGCCGTTGCCACCTGGTACGTGCCGACCGGCAGCAGCCGGCGCGCGAGGTCGCGATCGAGCCGGTCGACGTACGCATTGCACGCGAGCACCAGCACGTCCGCCCGCACTTCGCCGTGCGCCGTGCGCGCGACGTGGCCGCCGGCCGTCTCGCGGCAGTCGAGCACGCGGCTCTGTTCGAAGATGCGGCCGCCCGCGCACTCGATCGTCTGCGCGAGGCCGAGCGCGAGCTTCAGCGGGTTCAGGTGGCCGGCCTCGGGATCGTGGAGCGCGGCGAGATAGCGCGTGCCGCCGATCCATTCGGGCATCTCGTCACGGCCGATCACACGCAGCCGGTCGTAGCCCCACCGCTCGGCGGCCTCGTCGCGCGCCTGCGCCAGCATCGCGACGCGCCGCGGCCGCACCGCGGCCCACAGGCTGCCGAGCCGGTAATCGATGTCGAAACCGTGCCGCGCCGGCAGTTCGCGCACCTCGGCCGCCGCCCAGCGCATGCTGTCCCACAGCAGCCGCGCGCCGTCGCGGCCGAGCGCATCCTCGAGCGGCTGCATGTCGCACGACCAGCCGAGCAGCGCCTGTCCGCCGTTGCGGCCCGATGCGGCCCATGCGACGCGGCTCGCTTCGAGCATCACGACGCGCTTGCCGGCAAGCGCGAGCCGCAGCGCCGTATGCAGCCCGCTGAAGCCCGCGCCGACGACCAGCACGTCGGCATCGATGCGTTCGTCCAGCGCCGGCCGATGCGGGATCGGCGTCGGGTAGGTGCCGGCGTAATAGCTTGCGACGTGACGGTCGGACTGCATGAACATGCGGATTTCCGTGAAAATTACGCCGGTAAATTTCATGAAAAACTAGCATGACAATTTCACGGAAGCAAGGCCGGGCATGATTTCACCGATCGTCGGCGCGACGGAGTCGGGCCTTTCGGATCGTCTGACGGTTTATTTGTCGCGCGCTCCACCGACGCCTGCCTGCCGCCCGGCAGGTGTGACGGCAACGAAACGAGCATCGGGAATTCGACACGAACGCATTCCCCGCCGTCCTAATGATATGGACTGCGAATTCAATCGAATCGACCTGGACGACGAAGCATTGGCAATCCCACCGCGTGTCGCCCCACCACCGACACGCGATCGTCTTCCGTCATCGAAGCGCCGCGATACCGCCGACGACGACACGGCTGGACTGCCATCGCTCGCGCCGATGCGCGCGACGGGCATCACGATCACGTCCGCGTCCGGCAATCGCGCTCCGCCGCCCATCGCAACCCCGCTTGCACTCGAATCATCCGCCGCCGCACGCCGCATCGAAGTGCAATAACTGACAGTTTCTCGTCCCGGGCCTTTTCATTAGATTGGCGACACGATCCATGCAAAGTCTCGCGCCCCGACATGACTCTCACCGCCTGCGAAGCACAGCACACGACGACCGCCGCATACCGGGACATCGCCGAACGCCATGCGCGGTCCGCCCCTTGCGGCGCCTTCCATCGCGACGCATGGGATGCGTTGTCCGACGCGGGACTGTGGCGCGTGCCGGTCCCGCGCGAACTCGGCGGCGCGGGAGGCACGTGGCACGACTTCGTCGATGCCTTCGAAGCGGTCGCCGCGGCGCTGCGCTCCGTCGGCTTCGCGATGGCGCTCGCGAATCAGGCGACGCTGATTCGCGCGCTCGTCGCATACGGTTCCGACGCGCAGCGCACGCGGCATCTGCCGTCGCTGCTGTCCGGCGCCATCGGCGCCACGGCGATCTCCGAGAAAGGGACCGGCACCGAAGTGCGCGCGCTCGAAACGTGCCTCGTTCGCGACGGCGACCACTACCGGCTCGACGGCCACAAGTACAACATCAGCCACGCGCCCGAAGCGCGCCTGATGATGATCGTCGCGACCCTGACCGGCGACGGCAAGCCGGCCACCGCGCTGGTGCTGATCGATCCCGAACGCGCGGGCGTGCAGCGCAGCGCCCCGCAGGCGACGTTCGGCGTCGCGGATCTTCCGATCGGCGACGTCGCGCTGTCCGGCGTGCGCGTCGATGCCGACGAACTGCTCGGCACGCCCGGCGACGGGCTGCGCCTGCTGATGGACATCGCGTCGATGAATCGCGCGCTGTTCGGCCTGCTGTGCGCGAACGTCACCCAGCCGTTTCTCGCCGACGCGCTCGCGCACGTCAGCGCCCGCAAAACGCTCGGCGTCGCGCTGGACGCGCATCAACACGTGCAGCGCCGGCTGGTCGACGTCCAGGTCGGCATCGAACGCACCCGCTGGACGGCGCGCGCGGCGCTCGACCTGCTCGTCGCGCAGCGTCCCGAGGCGCTCGCGAACTGCTCGATCGCGAAGCTCGCGGGCGCGCGCGATCTCGCGCAGGCCGCGCTGCACCTGCTCGCGATTCACGGCAGCGACGGCTACCGGCGCGGGCCGCTCGCCACCTTCGTCGCCGACGCGCTCGCGATGGGCTCGGCCGGCGGCACCGAGGAAATGCACTACCGCAACATCTTCAGCCAGATGCAACGCCGCGCGGCCGCCACGGCGCGCGCGGCGTGACCGCACACCCTTCCCTCACCCGTTCAGGAGTTGCCCTTGACTATCCAGACTGGCCTGCGTGCCCGCGCCACCCACCGCGTCGACACGATTTCGCTCGCCGATCAATGGGGCGGCGAAGCGCACGCGCTCGCGAGCCCGATCATGATCATCTTCATCGAACAGACCTGCATGCAGGCGACCGACCATCTGCTGCCGGCCGGGCAGATGACGGTCGGCTACAACTTCGAGATCAAGCATCTCGCACCGACGCCGCCCGAATGGGAAGTGACGGTCGATGCCGAACTGATCGAGGTCGACGGCCGCATGATGACGTACCGGGTCGAGGTGCGCGACGCGGTGGGCGTCGTCGGCGAAGGCGTGCATACGCGCTGCGCCGTGAGCCGCGACGGCTTCCACCGCCGCCTGGAAGAGCGGCGCGACAGCGCGGCGCTCGCCCGCTAACGAGCCGGAGCCCGACCATGATTCCGCTTCCGCTGCAGGGTCTCCGGCTGCCGGTGATTGCGTCTCCGATGCTGATCGCGAGCTATCCCGAGATGGTGCTCGCCCAGTGCAGGAGCGGGATCGTCGGCGCATTTCCGGCGCTCAACGCGCGGCTCAGCGCGCAGCTCGGCGACTGGATCGACACGATTGACGGCACGCTGCGCGCGTACCGGGACGCCCATCCCGATGCGCCGGTCGGCCCGTACGCGGTCAACCATATCTGCCATCCGTCGAATCCGCGCGTCGAACAGGACCTGCGCATCTGCATCGACCGACGCGTGCCACTGATGATCACGAGCCTGCGCGCCCCGTCGCGCGACGTCGTCGACGCGATCCACGCGTACGGCGGGATCGTGCTGCACGACGTCACGACGGTGCGACATGCGCAGAAGGCGCTGGAAGCCGGCGTCGACGGCCTCGTCCTCGTCGCGGCGGGGGCGGGCGGCCACGCCGGCACGCTATCGCCGTTTGCGCTGGTCACGGAAGTGCGGCGCTTCTACGACGGCTTCATCGCGCTGTCCGGTGCGATCGCGACGGGCGACGCGATCGCCGCCGCGCGCGCGCTCGGCGCCGATTTCGCGTACATCGGAACGCGCTTCCTGGCGTCGCACGAAGCCAACGTGGTGCAGCGCTACAAGGACACGATCGTCGAAGCCAGCGCGGCCGACATCATCTACACCGACGCGTTCACCGGCGTCCACGGCAACTACCTGCGCCAGAGCATCGAGGCGGCCGGGCTCGACGCGCGGCGACTCGCCCGGGTCGACGGCGCGCAGCTCGATTTCTCGCCGGACGGCGGCGCGAAGCAGTGGCGCGACATCTGGGGGGCCGGCCAGGGCGTCGGCGCGATGGACGCGGTGCTCAGCGTCGCCGAAATCGTCGAACGGCTCGCGGTCGAATACGCGCGCGCCGTCGCCCGCATGCAGCCGGGCGCGGCGACGCACGTCGCCCCGCACCGGCCGGCCGTTTCCGCGACTTCACGGACCGATACGCGATGACGCCGACCGAACTTGCCGCCCCGTCGTCCGTCGACGATGCGATCGCACGCCGCCGCGCGCTGATCGACGTGATCGACGACCAGCTTCTCGAGCTGATCGGCCAGCGCATCGCTCACGCAACCGAGATCGGTCATCTCAAGCGGAATGCGGGGCTCGCGGTGCGGCAGCCCGCCCGCGAAGCGTCGATCGTCGCCGAGCTGTGCACGCGCGCGCCGTGGGGGCTACGCGACCGCGACCTGCGCGCCATCTGGCAGACGCTGTTCAGCGCGAGCCGTGACGCGCAATCGCTGCCGTCCGTCGCGTTCCTCGGCCCGTCGGGCACCTACACCGAAACCGCGATGCTGCGTCACTTCGGCGAATTCGCCCGCGGGCAGGCGCACGAGACGATCGACGCCGTATTCGACGCGCTCGCGCGCGGCGACGCGGAATGCGCGGTCGTGCCGGTCGAGAATTCGTCCGAAGGCACCGTGACCCGCACGCTCGACCTGCTGATCGCGCAAGCGGCGCCCGTCACCGGCGAGATCGAACTGCCGGTCGCGCACTGCCTGCTGAGCGCCAGCGGCTCGCTCACCGGCGTCGACAGCGTGGTCGGCCATCCGCAGGCGCTCGCGCAATGCCGCGCGTGGCTCGACGCGCATGCGCCCGGCCTGCGCCGCATCCCGGTGTCCAGCAACGCGGTGGCCGCGCGCGAGGCCGCGCACCTGTATGACTGCGCGGCGATCGCCGGCGAACCCGCGGCCGCGCTTTACGGACTGCGAATCGTCGCCAGCGCGATCCAGGATCACCCGGACAACCGCACGCGCTTCGTGATCGTCGGCGGCCAGACGCCGGCGCCGACCGGCTACGACCGCACGAGCATCGTGCTGCGGCCGACCGATGCGCCCGACGCGCTGGCGCGCGTGTTCGACGCGCTCGCCCACCACCGCGCGCCGCTGCTCTGGGTCGACGTGCGCCCGGCACGGGACGCCGGCCATGCATATCGGTACTGCATCGACTTCGGCGGGCATCCGCTCGATCCGAACGTGCGCGCGGCGCTCGACGAGATTGCGTTCGCCGCTTCCGAGCTGCGCGTGCTCGGCGCCTATCCGCGTGCCGCGGGCGGTACCGACCGGCACGCCGACGGCCCCGCCGCATCATGACGACGGCGCCCGCTTCGTCCCGCGTCGCGGCCCGGCTGCTCGCGATTCGCGACGGTCGCGACGATCGCCTGCTCGTGCTGTGCGGCATCGCCGCAGCGGACTGCCTGCCGCTTGCCGCCGGACGATGGCTGCGCGCGCTGCGCGCCGAATACGACGACGAACTGGAGCTGCTGCCGTTCGTGCGCGGCACGCCCGACGCCGCCGGCATCGCGTGCCTGCTGCGGCGCTGCGAGCGTCTGCGGCTGCCGGCGGTGGCGATCGGCGACACCGCGGCGACCGCCTATGGCCGCTGGCGCGCGTGCCTGCCCGCGGCGCCGCTGACCTGGCGGGTGCTCGAAACGTCCGCTGCACGGGCCGCGACACCGCTGCCCGGCGGTCTGCTGGCGCGCTGGCCGGTACGCGCGGCCGAGCCGGTCGACTGGCCGCGCTCGCGCCGCGTCATTGCGGATCTCGGCGCTGCGTCGCCGGCGCTTGGCGCGCGCATCGGCGCGCTCGCCGACGCACTGTGCGACGGCACGCTCGTAGTCGCCGGCATTGCGCTGGACACGGCCGCCGGCGCGCCGCACACCTTCATCACCGATGCGCTGGACCCGCTCGCGAACTACGTCCGGATGCAGCGCATCGCCGCCGTGACGCGCCGCGCGCCGTCGCTGCGGAGCCGCCTGTGAACCCGCGCCCGCAGGCCGGCCCGACGCGCATCGCGCTCGTCGGCATGCCCGGCGCCGGCAAGACGACGATCGGCAGCGCACTGGCCCGCGCGCTCGCGTTGCCGTTCGTCGACGCCGACCGCGAACTCGAACGCCGCTTCGGCGCGCCCGTCGCCGTGCAATTCCATGCGGGCGACTTCCGCGCACGCGAAGCCGACGTGATCGACGCGCTGACGCGCGGGCCGGCGCTCGTGCTCGCGACCGGCGGCGGCGCCGTGCTGCGCGACGACACGCGCGCGCGGCTCGGCCAGCGCTGTTTCGTGATCCATCTCGCGACCGATCTCGACACCCTGTGGCACCGCACGCGCGGCGACGCGTCCCGCCCGCTGCTGAACGTCGCCGACCCGCGCGCAGCGCTCGCCGCGCTGCACGACGCGCGCGAATCGCTGTACCGCGCCTGCGCGCACTGCCGCATCGACACCTCGGGCCAGTCCGTCGCACAAACGCTCGCGGCAGCGCTCGACGCACTCGCCATCGCGTAACCCGCGCGCCCCTGTCTGCCCCCTTCCGCTGTTTCGACGATGCCGTCCGGTGCGGCCGACTGCCATTTCTACCAGTTGCCGATCGTCAAATAATATCTAAAGATATATTTTTAGATACAGATCGTTTGCCTTCACGCGACAGGAAACCGACCATGCCCCTCCTCATCGACCGCGCGCGCGGCGCCCGCCGCCTGGTTCCCGCGCTCGCCGCGCTCGCGATCGCCGGCTGCGCGCCGTTCGGCCCGCAACGCCCGGCGGCCCGGATCACGCCCGTCGAGCAGCTCGATGCGGGCGCCGCGATCGGCGCGGCCAGCGCCGGCTCGCCGACGGTCGCCGAACGCTGGTGGACCGCGTTCGGCGATGCACAGCTGGATCGCCTCGTCGACGATGCGCTGGCCGGCGCACCGACGCTGCAGGCGCAGCGCGAACGGGTCGCGCAGGCGCTGGCCGACGCCGACGTCGAAAATGCCGCGCTGCTGCCGCAGCTCGGCGCGACGGCGAGCGCGGTGCCGACGCGCCTGCCCGGCAGCTACCGGACGCCGCCGCCCGCGGCCGGGCACTGGCAGGTCGACGCGCAGGCGCTGCTCGGCGCGTCGTGGGATCTCGACATCGCCGGCCGGCAGCACGCGCTGGCGCGCGCCGCCGCACTGCGCGCGGACCAGCAGCGCGCGCTCGAACGCGCGGCCGCCGTGTCGTTGCAGGCGGCGATCGTCGAAACGTATCTGCAACTCGCGCTCGAACAGCGACTGCTCGCGATCGCGCGCGATACGCTGCAGCAGCACAGCTATCTGCTGCGCCTCACGTCGCAACGCGCGGACGCCGGCCTCGACATGCAGGTCGCCGTGCTCAGGGCGAGCGAACCGATTCCGCACGCGCAGGCCGACATCGACACGCATGCGGCCGCGTCGGCCCGGCTGCGCCACCGGCTCGCCGCGCTCGTCGGCCGGGGGCCCGGTTACGCCGATGCGCTGACGCCCGCCGCGCCGCCGGCCGCGGCGCTGTCGATGCCGGCCGTCCTGCCCGCGGCGCTGATCGGCCGCCGGCCCGACGTCCTGGCCGCGCGCTACCGGGTCGAAGCCGAAGCGGCGAACATCGACGCGGCGCGCGCCGCGTTCTATCCGGACGTCAACCTGCTGGCCTTCGCCGGCGTGCAGAGCTTCGGCTTCCGCGCGCTGTTCCACGGCAACAGCGGCACGCTCGGCGCGGGCCCCGCGATCACGCTGCCGATTTTCGAGGGCGGGCGCCTGCGTGCCGGCCTGCGCGCGCAAACCGCCGCGTACAACGCGGCCGTCGCGACGTACGACGACACGGTCGTCAACGCGCTCGCGCAGGTCAGCGACACCCTCGTCCAGATCGACACGCTCGGCCGGCAGCGCGCGCTTCAGCGCGAGGCGCTGTCGCGCGCGCAACAGGCCTACACCATCGAAACGCAGCGCTACCGGAAAGGCATTTCCGGCTATCTCGACGTCCTGCTCGCCGAAGGCCGGCTGCTCGACGACCGCGCATCGGTCGCCCGCGCGGACGCGTCGTTCGCGATCGAACATGCCCGCCTGATCGCCGCGCTCGGCGGCGCCACTTCCACTGGAGTCACCCAATGAACCGTCCCGAATCCCCCGCCGCCGAGCCCGCGCTGCAACGCGCGCGCCGGCGCTACTTCCGCTGGTTCTTCATCGCGCTCGCCGGCGCGGCCGGCCTCGCCGCCGTCGCGTGGGCCACCACCCGAGGCACCGAGACGACCGACGACGCGTACGTCTCCGGCGACGTCGTGCAGATCTCGCCTCAGATCGGCGGCACCGTCGACGCCGTGCGCGTGCAGAACGCCGACTGGGTCCGTCCCGGCGACCTGCTGTTCAGCGTCGACAAGACCGACGCCCGGCTCGCGTTGGACGAAGCGGTCGCGCAACTCGCGCATGCGGTGCGCCAATACCGCACCGCGCATGCGGACGCGGTGCGCGACGAAGCGCAGATCCGGGTGCGGCGCACCGAATGGGCGAAGGCGAACGACGACCTGCAGCGCCGCCTGAGCCTCGCGCAAGACGGCGGCGTGTCGCGCGAGGACCTGCGCCATGCGCGGGATGCGATGGACGGCGCGGCCGCCGCGCTGAACGCGCAGCAGGCCGCCTACGACGCGACGCTCGCGCGCACCGACGGCACGTCGATCGACACGAATCCGCTCGTGCGCGCGGCGGCCGCCCGGGTCCGCAGCGCGGCGCTCGCGCTGCGCCGCACCGAAATACACGCGCCGCTCGGCGGGCTCGTCACGCGCCGGGTCGTGCAGGTCGGCCAGCACGTGTCGCCCGGCACGCCGTCGATGGCGCTCGTGCCGCTCGATCACGTGTGGGTCGAGGCCAACTTCAAGGAGTCGCAACTGCGCGGCATGCGCGCCGGGCAGCCGGTCGAGCTGTTCTCGGACCTGTACGGCAGCGACGTGGTGTTCCACGGGCGCGTCGTCGGGCTCGAAGCCGGCACCGGCGCCGCGTTCGCGGCCGTGCCCGCGCAGAACGCGACCGGCAACTGGATCAAGGTCGTCCAGCGCGTGCCGGTCCGGATCGCGCTCGATCCCGCCGAGCTGCGCGCGCACCCGCTGCGTATCGGCCTGTCGATGACGGCATCGGTACCGGTCGATCACGGCCCCGGCACCGCGTCGGCGTCGCCGCCCGCCCGTCCGCCCGAAGCGCGCCGGTCGATCGATGCCACGTCGATCTATCGCGACGACGACGAAGCGGGCGACGCGCTCGTCACCGAGACGATTCGCGCGAACAGCGGCGCACGCCCGCTCGCACCGGGAGCCTGACGATGCGCTTCTTCACCCGGAACGCGGCGCCGAAACTGCCGCTGGAACCGCTCGCCGGCATGCCGCTGGCGCTCGTCGCGATCGCGGTCAGCGTCGCGAATTTCATGCAGACGCTCGACCTGACGATCGCGAACGTCGCCGTCCCGACCATCGCGGGCGATCTCGGCGTCGCGCCGGACATGGGCACGTGGATGCTGACCTCGTTCGCGACGCCGCTCGCGATCACGCTGCCGCTCACCGGCTGGCTCACGCAGCGCTTCGGCCAGGTGCGACTGTTCCGCGTGTCGGTGCTGCTGTTCGTGCTGACGTCGGTCCTGTGCGGGATGGCGCCGAACTTCGAGTCGCTGCTGCTGTTTCGCGCGCTCCAGGGGGCCGCGTCGGGCCCGATCACCGCGCTGTCGCAGGCGCTGCTGCTCGCGGTATTCCCGTCGGCGCGCCGCCACGTCGCGCTGGCGGTGTGGCAGACCACGACGTTCGTCGCGCCGGTGCTCGGGCCGATCGCCGGCGGCTGGATTACCGACAACCTGAGCTGGCCGTACATCTTCTACGTGAACGTGCCGCCGGGCGTGCTCGTGCTGGGCGTGCTCGCGCGGCTGCTGAAGGGACGCGACAACGCGACGCGGCGGCTGCCGGTCGACGTCGTCGGGCTGCTGCTGCTCACCGCCGCGTTCGGTTCGTTCCAGTTGCTGCTCGATCGCGGCCAGAACCTCGACTGGTTCGCCTCCGACGAAATTCGCATGCTGGCGGTCGTGAGCATCGTGTCGTTCGTCGCGCTGATCCTGTGGGAACTGACCGACAACCATCCGATCGTCGACCTGCGGCTGTTCGCGGACCGCAACTTCACGACGAGCACACTCGCGATCACGGTCGGCTTCGGGCTCTACTTCGGCGCGCTGGTGCTCGTGCCGCTGTGGCTGCAGACCCAGCAGGGATACACGGCCACCTGGGCCGGCATCGCCACCGCACCGCTCGGCGTCGCGGGGATCGTGATCGCGCCGCTGCTCGGCCGCTTCCAGGGCCGCACCGACCCGCGCCTGCTCGCGACCGTCGCGCTCGTCGGCTGGGGCGCCGCGTCGTTCTGGCGCATGCATTTCAACAGCGACGTGACCCTCGGCGACATCGCCGCCAATTCGCTGCTGATGGGCGCAGCCACCGCGTTCTTCATCACGCCGCTCGTATCGCTGTCGCTCGCCGGGCTGGCCCGCGAGCGGCTGCCCGCGGCATCCGGGCTGCAGAACGCGCTGCGCCGGATCGGCACCAGCGTCGCGACCTCGGTCGCGCCGACCTACTTCGAGCGTCGCTCCCGCGTGCACAACACCTATCTCGTCGACCACATCACGCCGTACGATTTCGCGGCCGGCGACTGGTTCGCGCGGCTCGATCACGCGGGGCTGTCGCCGTCCGGCGCGCTCGCGTCGGTCTCGCATGCGATCGACGTCGAAGCGCACATGCTCGCGCTGAACGATTTCTCGTTCGGCTGCCTGCTGCTGTTCGGCGCAACGCTGCTGGCGGTCTGGTCGATCCGCTACCGTCATGCGTGACGTCGTGAGGGGAAAACGCCGGAAGCCATGTCGCCGGCGGAGCGATTGACCGGGCAACCGAGCGGCAGGCGACAGGCGGCGGAAGTCTCTGCCGGATCGCATCGCCGCCTCACCGATGAATCGACTGCGCGGGGCCGCGTTCGGCGGCGCCCCGAATGAAAAAAGGGGCCCCGCGCCGAACGACACGGCGCGGAGCCCCTTCTACTTCGACTTCGACTTCGCTTAACGCGGATCGCCGGCCGCCGGTACGTAGCCGTCGGCCAGGATGCCGGTCGTCCGCGCGGCCGGCTCGCGCAGGCGCTTGGCCGCCTGATAGCCCTCCGACCGATACCACTCGCGGGCGCGCTCCGCCGACTCGAATTCGAGCACGACGACGCGCTTCGGCGCCCAGTCTCCTTCCAGCGTCTCGACTTCGGCGCCGCGCACCAGGAAGCGCCCGCCGTACGCGGCCACCGTCGGCGCGCCGAGCCGGCGGTAGGCCTGGTACGCATCGACGTCGTGCACGTCGATATCGAACACCACGTACGCGCTCATGATCGCGCCTCCGCCGGCGTCGCCGCATCAGCCTGTGCGAGCTGCACGAACACGCGGCCGTTCTCGATCTTCACCGGATAGGTGTGCACGCACGTCGTCAGCGGCGCGCACAGCGCAATGCCGGTCCGCACGCTGAAGCGCCCCTGATGCAACGGGCATTCGATCTCGTCGTCGAGCAGGAAGCCGTCGCTCAATCGCGCGTCGCCATGCGTGCACTGGTTCTCGGTCGCGAAGATCTCGTCGCCGACCGCATACAGCGCGATGTCGCGGCCGCCCACCCAGACGCCGAGTATTCCGTCGGCGCGCACCGCTTCCGGCGCGACTGCATCGATCCATTCCGTAGTCACGTTCGGCACCTCGTTCAGATCGGATAAATCAGCGAGTTCGGAATCATCTCGCTGTCGTACACGCAGATGCGCGACTCGAAACGCAGCCCGTGCGGCGTACGCACGATCCGGTCCAGGTAGCGCCCGGTGTTGTACACGTCGCTCATCTGCTCGGTCTTCGTGCGCAGCACCGCGTAGTTCGTCTCCGCCTCGATCACCGCGTCGTCGAGATACGTGATGAACGGCAGCCCGATCACGTGGCGCTGGTAGTACGGATCGAAGAACAGCGTCTCCTTGATCCCGTAGACGCGATCCTTCAGCATGCCCTTGCTCTCGAAGTCCATCACCGCGAGGGGCAGGTTGCGCTCGTGGTTCTCGCGCGGCACCACCGTGTACCGGCATTGCTCGATGAAGAATTCCGGCCACGCGTCCCAGTCGCCGCCGTCGAGCACGGCCGCATATCTCGCATTGAGCTGGACGAGCGAATAGAAATCCTCGAAGTTCGCGCCGCCCGCGTGCGGCTCGGCGGACGGTCGGTCCGTTCGTGTCGTGATCGTGCTCATTCAGGCCTCCATCACTTGGCGCCAGTACTGGTACATGCCGCGCACCAGCGTTTCGCTGACCATATGTTCGGTCTGCTCGTCGATCTGCCGGCCGCCGAGCTCGTTGTAGACGTTGCCGTGCTGGATCTGCTCGAAGCTCTGCTGCACGCATTCGATGACCTCGCCGTCGTCCGCCGACACGAAGCCGGCCGGCCCGAACAGATTGGCCTGACGCAGACGGCGCCGCGTCATCTCTTCCGTGTCGGTCTCGAAACCGAAATGCGTCCACACGTAGTCGAACACGCCCGGGCCGATCGGCCGGATGCGACGCGTCGACAACGCATTGACCTGCTGCTGGATGATGACGCTCGGCATCAGCGTGAGCATCACGACGGTCGGATCGCCCCACCACGGTTCGTGCACGACGTCGAGGAAGCGGTCGTCGTGCAGCGTCATGCGCTCCTTGAAGCTCGTCACGTTGTGGGTCACCTCGCCGCCGCCGCCGCCGCTGCGGATCGACACCATCGCGCCATGCCGGTGATGCGCATCGGTCACGAGCCGGGCGGGATTGTCCGCGCGCCACAGGCCGAAGTTGACGAACCAGGTATGCAGCAGCCCCGCGTGATACGGATCCTTGATGTTCTCGACCATCAACTTCCAGTTGCTCGGCACGCGCTGCCGCGTGTAGCCGAGCACGGTCAGCTTCGGGCCGTGGAACAGACGATCGTAGTAAGGCAGGATGCGCGGGCCGAGGAAGTCCTCGAACGATTCGACGTTCTCGTCGAACGACGCGAACACGGCGCCGCCGCGCGTCGACACGCGCAGGCGCCGCAGCGCATGCTTGCCCGGCTCGAAATCCGCCGGCATGCCGCCGTTGATCGTGCCGCCCTGACGCACGCCGCGCCGGAACGGCACGCCGATCAGGTTGCCCTTCAGGTCGTAGTTCCACTGGTGATACGGGCAGTGGAAATCCTTCGCCTTCCCCGAGCGCTCGCGGCAGAACTGCATGCCGCGGTGCGCGCACGCGTTTTCGAAAACGACGATCTCGCCGTCCTCCGTGCGCGTCATCACGACGGATCGCTCGCCGACTTCCGTGCGCTGGAAATCGCCGGGAGACGGCACTTCGGCTTCGAGGCCGATGTAGCACCAGTGATTCGCATAGAACAGGCGCTCGAGTTCCCGCTGGTACAGCGCTTCACTCGTATACGCCTCGTAGGGTGTGCGGCTGGCGCCGTCGCCTTTCCAGTCGAGCGCGCGGGCGATGTCGATGGGTGAGTTCAAGAGAGCTCCTTTCATTCAGTAAGAAACGGCCTGCATCGCGACGGCGGCGCCGTGCGCGATGAAGCCGGCTGGCGAACGCCGCCGCGCAACCGCCGCGGCAGCCAACTGCTCGACGAGTTCGGCCGTGTGATCCCAGCCGAGACATGCGTCGGTGATGCTTTGGCCGAATACCGGCGGCGTGCCCGGCACCAGGTCCTGCCGCCCCTCGACGAGGAACGACTCGATCATCACGCCCACGATCGCGCGCTCGCCGCGATGCAGTTGCGCGGCGACGTTGCCGCACACGTCGATCTGCGCGCGGGTCTGCTTGCCGCTGTTGCCATGGCTCGCGTCGATCACGACATACGGGGGAAGATGGGCGTCGCGCAGCGCGGCGCAGGCGGCCGCGACGCTGGCGGCGTCGTAGTTCGGGGTCTTGCCGCCGCGCAGGACGACATGCGTGTCGGGATTGCCGCGCGTGGTCGCGATTTCCACGCCGCCGGACACGGACGACCTCAGGTAGCTATGCGACGCCCGCGACGCGCGGATCGCGTCGATCGCGACCTTCACGTTGCCGTCGGTGCCGTTCTTGAAGCCGACCGGCAGGTCGAGCCCCGACGCGGCCTGGCGATGGATCTGCGATTCGGTCGTGCGCGCGCCGATCGCGCCCCACGACACGAGATCGTCGAGATACGGCGCGGTCATCGGATCGAGAAATTCGGTCGCGGCCGGCAAGCCCAGCGCATTGATGCCGAGCAGCACCTTGCGCGCGACGCGCAGGCCGTCCTCGATCCGGAAACTGCCGTCGAGATACGGGTCGTTCAGCAGCCCTTTCCAGCCGACCGTGGTGCGCGGCTTTTCGAAATAGACGCGCATCACGATCTCTAGCACGTCGGCGTACCGCTCGCGCAGCGGCGCGAGGCGGCGCGCGAACGCCAGCGCGGCGTCGGCATCATGGATCGAGCACGGGCCGACGATCAGCGCAAGCCGGTCGTCCTCGCCCGCGATGATGCGCGCCAATGCGCGCCGCGCATCGCCGATCGACCGTGCCAGGCCGGGATCGCAGGGCAACTCGGCGCGCAACCGCTGCGCACTGATCACCGCCACGCCTTGCGTCAACGCTGCCTCAACGGATTTTTCCATTTAACGCTCCACTCTCGCTGATCGGATGCCGATTTACGGAGGCAATTAGAGCGCGGTCAAATCCCCGGTGATACTGTCATTTATCTCAGAAGCATTTCACATAGTGAATATCTGTGATTTCCGACAGTATTCCGATATGCGGTTCACGTCTAACTTAACTCCTGCCAAAAACGTTCTCACCCGCCGTTCTGCCAAGGAGCCTCGCAATGACAAGAAAGTATTTTGAAACCCGAATCGACGTGAAGTATCGGGAAACGGACGCGATGGGCCATGTGAGCAGCCCCGTCTATTACGACTATCTGCAGCACGCGTACCTGACCTACATGCACGACCTGCTCGAGCTGCCGTATTCGGAAAAGCTGCCGCACATCATGGTCAAGACCGCGTGCGAATATCTGAAGCCCGCGCAGTACGGCGATACGATCACGGTCCGCAGCAGCGTCACGCGCTTCGGCTCGAAGAGCTTCGAACTGGAATACCTGATGGTGCGCGACGGGCAGGCGGGCACCGAGGATTCGGCCGACGATCCGGCGGTGGTGGCGCGGGCCGTGTCCACGCACGTGATGTTCGACTACGGCAGCAAGACCACGGTGCCGGTGCCGGAAGAGTTCAGGACGCGCGTGCTGTCGTTCCAGGGCGCGATCTGATGCGGCAACCGGGGCTCCGCGACGGACGCCCCGGTACCGTTCAGGCAAACACGATCAGGCCCATCAACACGGCTTTCACGACCGCATTGGTCTTGTTGGACGCGTTGAGCTTGACGATCGATCTCGAAATGTGGAAGTTGATCGTCCGCTCGGTCAGGCCGAGAATGATGCCGATCTCATAGGCGGTCTTCCCTTCCGCCGCCCATCGCAACACCTCGCATTCGCGCATGCTCAGCGCGACATCCGCGGGCGCCGCTATATTCGCCGCACACTGAATCATT
Organism: Burkholderia sp. CpTa8-5; assembly: GCF_017815045.1. NCBI lineage: Bacteria > Pseudomonadati > Pseudomonadota > Betaproteobacteria > Burkholderiales > Burkholderiaceae > Burkholderia > Burkholderia sp. CpTa8-5. The sequence continues at coordinate 93,211 of NZ_JAGIQD010000019.1, read as the reverse complement.
CGTTTCTCCATCCAGAATAAGACGCCAATGTTTCAGATTCGTTATTTCCAGCGTTCACCTCAATTCACATACCCCTCGGATTGGATGTTTATTATTTAAAGGCGTCACGAATATTCGGCGAATTCACAAGCAACGATCGTCCCACGCATTATCTCCGGCGTTGTCACAATGGAATCGAGCATACCGAATCGATTTACGCTGCGGAAGATGCACGAGACGCAATGTATCAATGACGTTGACGCACGCCACCAGAGTTGCATGATGCGTCACATCGAAGCGGCCGCATGACAAGCGGGTGCGATCGCCTCGGCCACGCGCGGCGCGCAGATACCGCGCACGCAATCGCGCAGCCAGCGATGCGCGGGGTCACGGTCGAAACGCGGGTGCCAGATCTGCGAGACGGTCAGGTCCGCGATCGGCAACGGCAGCGTGAAGCTGTACATGCCGACGCGGGACCGCTCGGTCTGCCGCTCCGGCACGCTGGCGACGAAGTCCGAGCTGCGCGCGAGCGACAGCGCGGTCGGAAAGCTCGACACGACGGTCGTCACCGAGCGCGCGATGCCGAGCGAATCGAGCAGCGTATCGATCGGGCCGTTGAACTGCCCGCGGCGCGACACGCTCACTTGCGGAAACGACGCGAAGCGCTGCGGCGTGATTTCGCCGGTCGCCAGCGGATGATCCGCGCGGACCACGCCGATGAAGCGGTCGCGAAACAGCGCCTGCACGCGCAGCTCCGGGCCGGCCTGGCCGATCACGCCAACCTCGAGATCGATGTCGCCGTTGCGCAGCGCATCGACATGCTTGTTGGGTTTCGGCGCGAAGCGCAGCCGCACGTCGGGCGCGGCGCGCGACGCGTGTTCGAGCAGCGCCGGCGCGAAGGTCTCGACGAATGCCTCGTTCGCGCGAATCGAGAACGTGCGCTTGAGCGTACTCATGTCGACCCGTTCGCACGGGCACATGACCGAATGCGCCTCCACGACGAGCGCATGCACCCTGTCGCGCAACTCGAGCGCGCGCGGAGTCGGGACGAGATCGCGCCCTGCCCGCACCAGCAACGGGTCGCCCGTCATCACCCGCAAGCGCGCGAGCGAGCGGCTGAGGGCGGACGGACTGAGGCCGAGCGCGTTGGCCGCGCCCACGACGCTGTTCTCGGACAGCAACGCGTCCAGAACGACGAGAAGATTGAGGTCGATGGAAGTCGCCATGTTGCGCTCTTGCTGTACTGTCGGGACCGGCCGGCCGATGGGCCGACGGCATCGTGCCTCGGGCGCATGTGCTCCGTGATTCGCGATAGACCGGAAATCGGCAATCGCGCCGCCGAGCCTGACGCACGATCGTGCGTCCGCCGAAATGGCGGGCAGCGAATGGCGGGGAGTATTCGTGCCACTGAGAAAATCCGCTGCGGATTTATTGCACTTGTGAACGATTGTGCACCGCGCTGCAATAAATCGCAACCGGACGCGATGCGTATCGGGTTTAAATGAAACGATGCGCGCGAATGAACAATAAAATAAAACCGATTTCGATTGCGTCGATCCGCGCATCGCGCACGCAAGCCGGCCGGTGAAGCAGGGCCCGCAACGGCAAAGCCAGTGCGGGCGCCACCAAGCGCTGCATGCCCGGCCGGCACGGCTTCCGCGCAAAGCACCGCACACTCCCGCGCACCGCGATCGAATGTCAGAACATTTCGACGCTTCTATTGACTTTCACACCGATATTCCGCGCTGGCTCGCATACGTTTATGAAACCCATTCGATCGGCCGATTCGCGCAGGTCTTCCCGCGATATGAGATAAACCCGTCGGATTGTGTGGCCTGCCCCTTTTGCGATTCGATCGATATTTCACTTGTCCGGTGACGTTTGGTCCGATCCGCGCTGCCCGAGTCTTTATCCTTGTAAAAATTTCGGCCAGAGAGAAAATCGCGCGACATTGGTTCGTCGGTCTCGTCGTGCAGGCAACGCAGCGCCGCGCGGCCGTCTATGTCTTTCTCCGCGAACGGTCGTGGCCGATAATGGACCCGCCGTTCGTCCCGGCATGACGACACACACCGCGAGGATCGACGCACACGGCAACCGCGCCAGGAGGACCCGCTGCATGACCACCCCATTCAAGCTGGGCGACCACGTCCGCTGGAATTCCGAGGCCGGCTACGTGACCGGCACGATCATCGCGATCCACACCGCCGACTTCGACTACAAGGGCCATCGCCATCACGCGTCGCCCGACGATCCGCAGTACGAGGTCAAGAGCGACCGGACCGACCATGTCGCCGCGCATCGCGGCCGCGTGCTCGAACGGATCGCCGGCAAGGACCGCACATGACGCTCCCGTTCTACACGATCGGCCATTCGAACCGCACGCTCGACGAATTCGTCGGCCTGCTCGATGCGGTCGAGATCACGCTGCTCGCCGATATCCGCAAGATGACGCGTTCGCGCACCAACCCGCAGTTCAACGAAGCGACGCTGCCCGATACGCTCGCCGCCGCCGACATCGCGTACGAACACATCGCCGAACTCGGCGGCCTGCGCGGCAAGTCGCGCGGCATACCCGACGACGTCAACGACTTCTGGACGAACCGCAGCTTTCACCGCTACGCGGATTACGCGCTGTCGCCCGAATTTCACGCGGGCCTCGACCGACTGATCGCCCAGGGGCACGAGCAGCGCTGCGCGATCATGTGTTCGGAAGCCGTGTGGTGGCGCTGTCATCGACGCATCGTGTCCGACTACCTGATCGCGCGCGGCGAAACGGTACTGCACATCATGGGGCGCAACCGCGTGGAACCCGCGCGGCTCACGGCCGGCGCAGTCGTCCGGCCCGACGGCACGATCGTCTACCCAAATGTCGACGACGACCACGGCAGCGCCGCGCGAGCGAAAGACGCCCCACCGGACGCGTGACATCGCGCGCGCCCCGCGCCGGCTTCCGGCGGCCGCCATCCTGCATTACCATCGTGCGGGCACCCCGCCCGCGCTTCTCCGGCAGCGGGCCCCCCGCCACCTCTTCCGTTGCGCACCGATGCTCGCTCTCATCATCGTCGCCGGCCTCTGGGCCGGCCTGCAGAACGCCCTCGCGGGCGGCGGTTCGTTCGTCACGCTGCCCGCGCTGATCGTGTCGGGCATGTCGCCGCTCGCAGCCAACATCACGTCGACGGTCGCGCTGTTCCCCGGCCAGGTCACGACGGGCTGGGCGAGCCGGAACATGGTGAGCGGCGTGGGCAAGCTGCCGTTTCGCGCACTGTTCGCGATCAGCGTGGCCGGCGGCGCGCTCGGCGGCCTGCTGCTGCTGAAAACGCCGTCGTCGATCTTCTCGCACCTGGTGCCGTGGCTCGTGCTGTTCGCGACGGTCGTGTTCGCGTGGGGCAGTTTCTTTCGCAAACCGGGCGCCGGCGCGCAATATCTCGGCCCCGTCGCGGCCGGGGTCGCGCAGTTCCTGATCGCGATCTACGGCGGCTACTTCGGCGGCGGCATCGGGTTCCTGATGATGGCCGCGCTGACGATGGCCGGCCTGCCGCCGCGTCACGCGATGTCGACGAAGAATGCGCTCGCGGGCGTGATGAACGCATCGGCCGTCGTGCTGTTCGTCACGTCGCCACACCTGCACTGGCGTGAGGCGATCGCGCTCGGCGCCGGCGCCATCGTCGGCGGCCTGCTCGGCGCATGGGCGCTGCATCGCGTGAACGAACGCGTGCTGCGCATCGCGATCGTCTGCATCGGCGCGCTGCTGACCGTCGGGTTGTTCGTCAAGCCGATCTGACGCACGCACGCCGTTGCCGCGGCAGCCGGTCCGGCCCGGCGTGCACGTTCAGCCGAACGGCCGCACGCCGATCAGCGGGCCGTGCAGGAATCGCGCGAACACAGCCCACGCGACGAGGCCGGCTGCCACGGCCGCGACGTCGCCGGCCAGTGCGCCGGCCGGATAGCGGACACCGTCGCGGCGATCCCGCGCACGCGACACGACAAAATCGACGATCGACCACACGAAGAACGCGCCGAACAGCACGACCGCGTGCACGGTGCCGTTCACGAGGAGGTGCGCGACCGCCCAGACCATCACGCCGGCCAGCATCGGATGCCCGACGAGCGTCTTGATCCGGTTGCGCGGCACGTACGACGCGGCGATCAGCACGAACGCGACCGCGGTCAGCATGCCCGTCAGGTGACGCACGCCGACCGGCGACACCCACAGCAGCGTCGCGCCCGCGCGCGCGAGCCCGTACCCCCAGACGATCAGCGCGAAGCCGACGATCGACGCGATCGCGTAACCGCCCTTCCAGCCCTTCTCGCCGATCCGCTCGATCGTCGCGGACCGCCAGCCGTCGGCGACGATCCGGATCGAATGCACACCGAGGAAGATCGCTAAACCGAGAATCAGGACGAGCATCGGCTGTCTCCGTCTGGAATGATGAGTGGGGAAGCGTTCCGCGCGGCGTCGGGTGCGCCGTTCGCGAGGCCGGCGGCGAGGCCGGCGCGGGTCGCGCGACGCATGGGCACAACCCGCGCCGATCATAAACGCCGGGGCCGCCGTTGTGAAGCATGCAGGACGTGCGGTGCGTCAAGCTCGATGCATGCGTGCGCCGGATCGTGCGGGCACATAGGCCGCGCAGCGTGCTGGTCGGCCGCGACGGGCGCGCCTGAAAGTAAGGAAAGCGAAAATCGCGAGGCGGTCGCTTCTCGTGATCGGGACTACGCCTGCTTGCGCTTCGCCGCGGGTTTCGGTGCCGGCGCGGGCGACGATTTCGATGCCGGTTTTGCTGTCTGCGCCGACGCCGGTTTCGCTGCTGCTTTCGCCGCGGGCTTCGTTTTCCGTGCCGGCGCGGGTTTCGTTACCGATTTCGTCGCAGGCTTCGCCACCGGTTTCGCTGCACGTTTCGACGCGACCTTCGACGCCGCTTTCGGTGCAGCCTTCGCCCCCGCTCTGGACACAGTCTCCGACGCCGCCTTCGCCTTGCGCTTCGGGGTCCCGGCCAGCAGCGCCGCGCGATACGCGCCGCGGCACCAGTCGAACAGCGCGCCCGCATCCTCGAGCACGTCGGCCGGCGTCTCGTAATAGCCCTCGAGCGAGACGGTGCGCGTGGGCCTCGCATACGAGAACGGCCCCATCCCCGCCGCGACGAACGCCGGGCGGTTCACGTCGTCCACCCGCAGGAACAGCGACCCGCGCGACATGAAGCCGAACATCACGCCGTCGAGCCGCAACGCCGCACCGCTGAAGAACCGTACAACGGCGACCGTGCCGAGCGGCGCAAGCTGATACGCGATTTCCTCGCCGTGCGCCTTCTCCGACTGCCAGCTCATGCGGGCACCTCGCAGCGCTGCGTCCATGCATCGAGCTCGGCCGCGTCGACACCGACGGCCGCCGCGCTCTCGCGAATCTGCCGCCACGTCGCGCGGTCGACCGGAATGCCGGTCGTGCCGCGTGCGGCGCGGCTCGCCTCTTCAGGTTCGCCCGGCATCTGCACCGGCGTATCGCCGGCCTGCGGCGACGCCTTCGCCCACGCGACGAACGCATCGGCTTCGCGTTCGGCATCGGCCGCGTCGAACGCTTTCGGATCGATCAGCACCGACAGCATCCCGTTGACGATCGCGCTCGTCTTCTGCAGCGTATCGCCGTACGTCGTATGCCCGCCCACGAGCGCGCCACCGAAAATCTCGCACATCGCCGCAAGCGCATATCCCTTGTGCAGCCCGAACGGCAGCAGCGCGCCGAACGGCTGCTCGTGCATCACGGCCGGATCGTCGGTCGGCTCGCCGCGATGGTCGATCAGCGACCCAGCCGGCACGCGCTTGCGCTGGTTGTACGCGACCCGCGTCTTGCCGTACGCGATCGCGCTCGTCGCGAAATCGAGCAGCAGCGGCGGCTTGCCCGCACGCGGATACGCGGCGCAGAACGGGTTCGTGCCGAAACGCGGATCGGTGCCGTGCAGCGGTGCGACCAGCAGGTCGCCCGGCACGTTGACGAAATGGAACGACACGAGCCCCGAGCGCGCGCACTGCTCGGCCCAGTGCCCGATACGGCCGAGGTGATGGACGTCGCGCAGCCCGATCGCGCAGATGCCCATGCGCCGTGCGCGCTCGATCCCTTCGACCATCGCCTCGAACGCGATCACCTGGCCGAAGCCGCGCCCGCCGTCGATCGTCAGCACCGCGCCGCCGTCGCGGACGATCGACGCGTGCGCGTTCAGTTGCAACTGCCCTTCCCGCCACGACGCGACGTAATTCGGGATCATCCCGATCCCGTGCGAATCGTGGCCCGCGAGATTCGCGCCGACCAGGTGATCGGCGACGAGCGTCGCCTCGCGCGGATTGCTGCCGGCCCGTTCCCAGAGTGCCGCGACGAATGCATGCAGCGGTTCGGCGCGCATGCGCAGCGGTTCGGTATCGGGCGTCGGCAGTGCGGTCATCGGCAACACTCCATCCAGTCGGTTCGGGTCGGGCAATCGGTTCGTCGAACGCTGCGACGCTCAGCGCGCGGTCGCGATCACGTCGGCCACCGCCGCCGTGAGCTTCTTCGCGTACGGCACGTGCAGGAACTCGTTCGGGCCGTGCGCGTTCGACTTCGGCCCGAGCACGCCGCACACCATGAATTGCGCGGCGGGGAAGCCTTCCTGCAGCACGTTCATCAGCGGGATCGTGCCGCCGAGGCCCATGTACGCGCAGTCGGCGCCGAAGTGCCGGCGCGACGCGGCGTCGAGCGACGACGCGAGCCACGGCGCGAGATCCGGCGCGCTCCAGCCGGTCGCCGCGCCCGCGTCCGGCTTGAACGTGACCTTCGCGTTGTACGGCGGATCGAGTTCGAGCAGTTCCTTCAACTGCTGCACGGCCTGCGCGGCGTCGACGAGCGGCGGCAGCCGCAGCGACAGCTTGAACGCGGTGCGCGGACGCAGCACGTTGCCCGCATCGGCGAGCGCCGGCATGCCGGCCGCGCCCGTCACCGACAGCGACGGACGCCACGTCGAATTCAGCAGCGCCTCGCGCGGATCGGTCGTGGTCGGCAGCACGGGCTTGCCGTCCTGGCCGCACGCCCAGGGCAGCCCCTTCCACACCGTGTCGCCGAGAATCGCGGCGGCCGCTTCGGCTTCGCGCACGCGGCTCGACGGAATCTCGCAATGGAACGCACCCGGCAGCAGGTTGCCGTTCTTCGCGTCTTCGAGGCGTTCGAACAACTGGCGCATCACGCGGAAGCTCGACGGCGCGATGCCGCCGTACACGCCCGAGTGGATGCCTTCTTCCAGCACCTCGACCTGCAGGTCGCCGGACACGAGGCCGCGCAGCGACGTGGTGAGCCACATCTGGTCGTAGTTGCCGGCGCCCGAATCGAGGCACACGACGAGCGATACCTGGCCGAGCCGGTCGCGCAATGCGTCGACGTACGGCAGCAGGTCGTAGCTGCCCGACTCTTCGCAGGTCTCGATCAGGCCGACGCAGCGCGGCCGCTCGATGCCCTGCTCGTCGAGCGCGCCGAGCGCCGCGAGACTCGCGTAGATCGCATAGCCGTCGTCCGCGCCGCCGCGGCCGTACAGCTTGCCGTTCTCGAATTTCGGCGTCCACGGGCCGAGATCCGCGCGCCAGCCGTCGAATTCGGGCTGCTTGTCGAGGTGGCCGTACAGCAGGATCGTGTCGGTGCTGCCCGAACGCGTGGCCGGCGACTCGAAGAAGATCACCGGCGTGCGGCCCGGCAGACGCACGATTTCGAGCTTCAGGCCCTTCACCGGCTGGCGTTCGGCCCACTGCGCGGCGTCGGTGACGACGCGTTCGAGATAGCCGCGCTTCGCCCAGTCGGGGTCGAATGCGGGACTCTTCGCGGGAATCGCGATGTAGTCGGTCAGTGCGTGGAGGATTTCATCGTTCCACTTGCGCTCGATGAAGGTAACGAGCTTGTCATGGTCGAGGACGGGGGTAGTGTCGACGGAAGTCATGGTGGGGGTGCCTGGATCGGGCTGACGAAAATCCAGATCATACGCCGATGCTCCCCCGCCGGCGCCCGTCCTGGCCGTTCAGCCAGCCGTCGGAAACGCGTCGCGCAGCCCGGCCGCGCACGCGAGTGCGTCGCGCCACAGGCGCTGCGTCAATTCACCGGCATCCTCTTCGCGCGCGAGCGCCGCGGCCTCGCCCGACCACAGCAGCGAGAAATCGTCGCGGCCCTGTCGCTCGAACGCGCCGCGCAGCGGATCGACCGCGGCCGTCGCGAGCGGAAACGCCGGCGCGAGCGCACTCATCGGCCCCTGTTCGCGCATGAAGCGCGTCAGCAGCCCGCGTGCGGGGCGGCCCGTGTACAGGTTCGTGATGCGTGTGCCGTCGTCGCGGGCGGCGCGCACGGCCGCGCGATGTTGCGCCGAGCGGCCGGCCTGCGGCGTCAGCAGGTAGCCGGTGCCGATCTGCACCGCGCGGGCGCCGAGCGCGAACGCGGCCGCGATGCCGCGCCCGTCGGCGATCGCACCGGCTGCGATCACCGGCGCGCGTACTGCATCGACGATCTGCGGCAGCAACGCGAACAGGCCCGGTTGCGCGTGGATGTCGTTGGTCAGGAACATCCCGCGATGGCCGCCGGCCTCCGCGCCCTGCGCGACGATCGCGTCGACGCCGCGCGCATCGAGCCAGCGCGCCTCCTCGACGGTCGTCGCGGACGACACCACCTGCGCGCCCGTGCGGCGCACGCGGTCGAGCAGCGCGTCGTCCGGCAGTCCGAAATGGAAGCTCACGACGGCCGGCCGCAGTTCCTCGACGACCGCGCACATCGCATCGTCGAACGGCGCGCGGCCGGGGCCGCCTTTCACGTCGGCCGGGTCGAGCCCGGCTTCCGCGTAGTAGCCGGCGAGCGCCGCGCGCCAGCGCGCGTCGACCTCGGCATCGGGCGCGGGCGACGCATGGCAGAAGAAATTCACGTTGAACGGCGCGGCCGTGCGCGCACGGATCGCCGCGATCTCGTCGCGCAACTGCTGCGGGCCGAGCGCCGCGCACGCGAGCGAACCGAGGCCGCCGGCTTCGCACACGGCAATCGCGAGCGGGCTCAGCGAGCCGACCATCGGGGCCTGGATCAACGGCAAACGGGAAGGCAGCATCGTCATCGGCATCCTTGTTCGGAATGAGTGGCCGTCGCCACACCAGTGGTTCTTTTCTTCGTCGCGCCCGAGCGATGCCGCCCGGCGCCGGCTACGTGCCGCCGCGATCCATCCCGCGCCGGTACGCGGCCGGGCTCGTCGCCGCGACGCGCCGGAAATGCCGGCGCAGCGATTCCTCGGAACCGAACCCGGCGCGCGCCGCGACTTGCGCGAGCGGCAACGCGGGCTGCGCTTCGAGCATGTCCTTCGCGACGTTCACGCGTTCGCGGATCAGCCATGCGAGCGGCGACATCCCGGTCGCATCCGCGAACTGACGCTGCAGCGTACGCGTACTCATCGCGGCCTGCGCGGCGAGCGACGCGAGCGTGTGCGGCTCGGCCGCATGCGCGCGCATCCAGTCGATCAGCTTCGCGAGCCGGTCGGTGCCGCCCGGTGCGACCGGACGCGGCACGAACTGCGCCTGCCCGCCGTCGCGATGCGGCGGCAGCACGAGACGCTGCGCGACGCGGTTCGCGATCGCGCCGCCGTGATCGCGGCGCACCAGGTGCAGCAGCATGTCGAGCCCCGCCGCCGAGCCGGCCGACGTGACGATCTGCCCTTCGTCGACGTACAGCGCATCGGGATTCACGCGCAGCGCCGGATAACGCGCCTGCAGGCGCTCCGCATATCGCCAGTGCGTCGTCACGGTAAGGCCATCGAGCACGCCGGCCGCCGCCAGCACGAACACGCCCGAACAGATCGAGCAGAGCCGCGCGCCGCGCCGATGCGCGGCCCGCAGTTTCTTCAGCAACGGCTCGGGCGGCAGTTCGTCCGGATCGCGCCAGCCGGGAATCACGATGGTGTCCGCGCGATCGAGCGTCGCGAGCCGGTACGGCGCCGCAACGGTGATGCCGCCCGCCGCGCGCACGGGCCCCGGCTCGCTCGCGCATACCGCGAAGCGATACCAGTCGACGCCGAGTTCGGGGCGCTCGAGCGCGAACAGTTCGACCACGCAGCCGAATTCGAACGTGCAGAGACGATCGTAGGCGAGCGCGACGACGAGATGATTGTGCATGGCGCGATGTTACCGGAACTTGTCGATCGCGCCACTGCCGCGAAACGAGCCGAACCGCGATACTGCCCTTCATTGCGGCGCGTTCCGTGCCCGCTCGGTTCCGTACCCGCTCAACCAGGAGAGCCCGACCATGTCCTATGTCACCGACGTCCCCGCTGCCGACAGCCCCGCCGCGCTCGCGCATTTCGAGGCATCGCTGCGCTTCGAGACCGATTGCTGGGACGTGCACGACGCACTCGCGTCCGGCACGCCCGATTTCGTGCTGCTCGACGTGCGCGGCGCCGACCCGTTCGCCGCCGGCCACGTGCCCGGCGCGCGCAACCTGCCGCACCGCAAGATCATCGAAAGCAAGCTCGCCGGTTATCCGGCCGGCACGCTGTTCGTCGTCTACTGCGCGGGGCCGCACTGCAACGGCGCCGCGCGCGCGGCGATCCGGCTCGCGCGCCTCGGCCGGCCGGTCAAGCTGATGATCGGCGGCGTGACGGGCTGGCTCGACGAAGGTTTCGCGCTGAGCAACGACGTGCAGCCGGCGGACGCCGAAGCCGGCTGATCGTCACCAAAAGCGCAACAATCAATTGCCTGCACACGAACGGAAAAAGCGCGACAATCAGCCTCATTGCAGTTCGGACGGAGCAGCACCATGCATGATGAAGTCCTGATTCAACTGGCCGGTTCAGTCGCGGCGATCGCGCTCTATTTCCTGCCGGCCGTCATTGCCGACCGGCGCGGCCGGCACGACAAGCTCACGATCGCGATGTTCAACGCGCTGTTCGCGTGGACGGGCATCGGCTGGCTGATGACGCTGTACTGGGCGTGCCAGCCGAATCCGCGCACCGACGTCGCGCAGACGATCCTCGCGAAGCGCCGCGGCGTCAGCATGCGCACCTTCTCGACCGGCCTCGTCGAACGCGTGCAGCGCCGCGTCGCCGCCCAGGAGCAATGGGCGGAAAAACAAGGCTGCCGTTAAGTCCCTCTTTCCGCTTCACCGCGTCGCGTCGAACTTCGGCATCCTGACGTTGGTCGACGCGCGGTAATCCCACTTCAGTACGTCGCGCGGCGGCCAGCCGCCCGCGCGCAACCGCGCCGCGAACGCCCCCGCCGTCACCGCCCGTGCGATCCGCTCGCCCGGACACCCATGCGGCCCCGTGCCGAAGCCGAAATTCGGCCCTGCCGCGCGGCCGGGCGTCAGCCGATGCGGCTCGCGATGCACGGCCGGATCGCGGTTCGCCGCCGCGAGCACGACGAGGATCGCGTCGCCGGCTTCGACGCTCACGCCTTCGATCGACGTGCGCGCCGCGACGAACCGGCGCGTGTTCTGCACCGGCGCATCGAAACGCGCGACTTCGGCAACGAATGCGTCGAGCGCGGCCGCGTCCGGCGCCACGCCGGCTTCGCCGTCCCATGCCACGAGTGCATTGCCGAGCCAGGCGGCCGTCGCCTCGCACGTCTGCGACAGCAACCCGACGAGATTCGCGACCAGCGCGCCGCTCGCGTGCCAGCCGGACGCGCGGGCCGCCTGCTGCACCGCGGCGACCAGCGTGCCGTCGCGCGCATGCGACTGCGCAACCCGTTCCGTCATCCGGTCGAGCAGTTGCCGCGCCGCGTCGCTCGCGCGCGCCAGCGCCGCGGTATCCGACAGCGGCGACAGCGCGGCGACGAACTCGACGACCCGCTCGGCAATGTCGTCGAGTTGCGCTTCGTCGAAGCCGAGCAGATCGGCAACCGCGCACACCGGCACCGTCATGCACCACGCATTCAGCGCATCGGCATCGCCGGGCGTCGGCAACCGCCGCGCGGCAAGCGCGTCGGCGCGAGCGCGCAGCGCATCCGTGTCGATCGGCGCGAACGCCGCGCGCAACGCCTGCTTCGGCATGTCGTGTCGCGACGGGCCATCGTTCATGCGCACCAGCTCGCCGAACAGCGCACCGGCCGTCGTACCGCGCAACGCGGGCGGCACCGGCGCGTCGAGCGGGCGTACGCGACAGGCCGGATGGCCGAGCACGGCCGTCACGGTCGCCGCGCGGCTCGCGACCCACAGGCCGAGCGTGGCGTCGAACGCAAGCGGCGGCCCGTCGACGAGCGCGGCGTAATAGGGATAGGGATCGCGGTGCGTGACCGCGGCAATGGGATCGGTCGGGTTCATGCGTTCAGTATCGGCGCAGCGCGCCGCCGCATGTTTCGGAATAGCGTGAAGTGTCGTTGCACGGACGCCGCGCGCCGCGCGGCGCGGCATCGCGGCGGCCGGCCGGCGTCAGGCCGCCGACCGGTAGCGGTGCGACTGCATGCGCAGTCGGACCCGCCCGGCCGAAATCGCACGCGGCTCGGGCGCCACCGTGTCGTGATGAAACATTTCCTGCCGGAACTCGCCGTTTTCGTCGAACCACTGGCAGATCAGCCAATCGCCGTCGTCGAACACGACCGGCCCGGCATACGTGACGGTCATGCGCGGCCCGCCCGTTTTCAGCGTCACGACATCGCCCACGCGAAACCTCACTCGATGATTTTCTCGGATCGTCATCGCTCTCTCAGCTTTTAATATATTGAATATATTGATATTCCCGGCAGCCCACTCGCCGGTCATTCGAACGTGACGCAGATTATCAATCAAAAAATCATCCGGCAACTGCCGCGCACTGAAACGTTCTGAACGAGAACCTGCAACAATGCACGACATCGTCGCGTATGACAGCCCGCCAAGCCTCAGATTCGGCGCGGTTTGCGCGCCGGCGGCAGCCGATCGGGCGGAATGCGGAGAATAAGCGACGATTTTCGCGTCAGCGTCGGCGATTAATGCGGACGCGAAACCAATTGATTATTGTCAATCAATGCTTAAGTGGAAACGATTCCGGATTTTATTGGGGCTCATTCGCCGAACAAAATCGGCGAATTATCCGGCGCCGCGAACCAGCGGTTGATATCGCGCCCCGGCACGGCTGCCCGCGTAAAGGTGAACGTGCCGTCGCGCCGCATTTCCGTCGCCGCGTGCAGGAACGCGCCGAGCGCGGCCCGCGCCAGCGCGCCGCCGACGCTGACGCGCTTCACGCCGAGCGCCGCCAGTTCGTCGAGGCTCAGCAACCCGCCCTGCAGCCCCATGACGACATTGACGGGCGCGCCGACCGCCCGGGTCACGGCCGCGATCTCGTCGGCGTCGGTGATGCCGGGCGCATACAGCACGTCGGCGCCGGCGTCGCGATACGCGACGAGCCGCGCGATCGTGTCGTCGAGGTCGCGGCGGCCGTGCAGGTAGTTCTCGCAGCGCGCGGTCAGCGTGAACGGAAACGGCAGCGCGCGCGCCGCGTCGACGGCCGCCGCGATGCGTTCGACCGACGCGTCGCGCGCATAGATCGGTGTATCGGCGCGGCCGGTCGCATCCTCGATCGAGCCGCCGACCGCGCCCGCCTCGGCCGCCAGCCGGATCGTTTCGGCCACCGTGTCGGGCGCGTCGCCGAAGCCGTTCTCGAGATCGGCGCTGACGGGCAAGCCGCCCGCGGCGACGAGCTCGGCGATGTGATCGAGCATCGCGTCGCGGTCGATCGCGTTGTCGGGCTGCCCTTTCGAAAACGCGTACCCGGCGCTCGTCGTGGCGAGCGCTTCGAAGCCGGCCATCGCGAGCAGGCGCGCGGTGCCGGCGTCCCACGGGTTCGGGATGATGAACGCGCCGGGGCGCGTATGCAGTGCACGGAAAGCTTCGGCGTGGCGGGCTTGCTGGTCGGAACGGGTCATTACGAACTCCGGGAAGGTGTTGACGGTGAGCTTACGCCGGTCGTGCACGCGACGTTTCAGCGTTTGCCGAAATGTCGTCGCGCAACGGAAACACCCGGGCCGGCCGGATGCGGGTCGCCACGTTCAACGGCCCGCGTCGCGTCACGTCGATGCGGGCCGCCCGTCGTCGATGCCGAGCAACACGTCGGTGACGGCGTCGGAGAACCGCATCGCGCGGCCGTCGATCAGCACGCCGTCCGGATTCGACGGATCGCGCACCGCTGGCGGCACGCCGTGCGCGAGCAGCACGCGCGCGCACGCGTCCCAGTCGGGATCGCCGACGCCCTCCGGCTCGTTGACGGATGCCCACGACAACGTACCGAGCGCATCGCTGCCGAACCCGTGCAGGTCGCGCCAGCTCGCGCCGTGTGCAAGCAGGAACGCCAGCAGTTCGGCATCGCCGCGGAACACCGCGTGATTCAGCGCGCTCGCGTCCCAGTCGCCGCCGCGCGCGGCGATCGGCCAGTCCAGCTCGACCATCACCTTCACCGCGTCGCGCGAACCCCATGCAGCGGCGTCCGGTAGCAACCGCAGCCGATCGTCGGACAGCGCACCGGGCAGTTCGGGGTGTTCCGCCTGAATGCGCCGCGCGTCGTCGGCATCGGCGCGCGCGCAGGCCGCCATGAACGCGTCTTGCGCATCGAGCGCCTCCTCCGCGCCGGCCGCGCGCAACAGCGCCGCGACGTCGGACAACCCGCCCTGCATCGCGAGCCGGTATGCGCTGACGCCCGCCGCGGTCCGCGCGCCGAGATCGGCGCCGGCCGCCAGCAGCGCGGCGACGTGGCGTGCCGGGCAACGCACGGCGATCGCGCGCAACAACGGCGCGCCCCACATCCTCGTCGGCCCATCGCCGGCCGGCTCGTTCGGGTCGCCGCCATGCGCAAGCAGCAGCTCGAGCGCGGTCGCGTCCGGCACGTCGAGGGCGCGCCGCAACGCATTCGTGCCGCCCACTCGTGCGCCGTGCTCGAGCAGCAGACGCGTGCACGCCGGGTTCTCCACCGAGTGATACAGCGATTCGCCGTCGTTCGGATCGGCGCCGGCTTCCAGCAGCATCGCGGTAAGCGCCGGATCGCGATTGACGCCGGCGGCGCCATACAGCGCCGACAACGGTTCCGACTCGTCGGGCTCGGCAAGCGAGGCCGGCGGATACCGGTTCCCGATCCGCTGGTTCGGATCGGCGCCCGCCTCGAGCAGATGACGCGCGCACGCACGCAACCCGGCCGCGAATTCGGGAAGCTGCGCGAGCCGCGAATGCGTGACGGCGACGAGCGGCGGCAACTTCAGCGCACCGCCGGCGCGCGCGATCCAGCCGGGATCGGCGGCCAGCGCCGCCTTCACCGCGTCGAGATCGCCCGCCGCGCATGCGATGGTCGGGTCCGCCGACACGAGATCGGGACGATCGAGCAGCAATTGCGCGGCGACGCGCGGCCGGGCCGCGTCGAAACCGCCGGTCACGTCGGCGCCGTACGCGAGATCGAGCCAGCGCCGGATCAGCAGCGATCGCGGTTGCCGCGTGAGTGCGTGCGTTTCGACGAACACGCCGAGATCGGCCCACGAAGCAAAGCCGTACTCGCGTGCGATGCAGGACTGCGCGTCGTGCAGGCGCAGCCCGAGCGCGAGCGTTTCGTCGTGCGTGCGATGCGCGGCGGCGGGCAGGGATGCGACGAAGCGCGCGACGGCATCGGCGTCGCCCTGCCGGTACAGGCGCAACAATGCCTTGGCCTGCTTTTTCAGATGATCGGGATGAGCGTCGGGAGGCAGCTTTTTCATGCGGATCCTTGTGCATGGATGGCCGAAGGTCCGCAACACCGCCAGCACGAAGGATGGGGAAGACTGGATTGACTGCGACAGGTGGGTTGAACCCTTTCCGCGGACCCGGAAGCGACCTGCATCGCTGCCCGGTATCGTAGGCGACGGCTGACCGCATCGTCAACCGGGCCGGGCCGCGCCGTTCAGCCCGCGAGTTTCTTCGTCAGGAAGATGCGCGTGTGCCCGACCGGGTAATCGGTCAGCTCGCCAAAGCGCACATAGCCGCGCTTCTCGTAGAACGGCCGCGCCTGGAAGTCGAACGTATCGAGCCACGCGCTGTGGCAGCCGCGCGCGACGGCCTCTCGTTCGGCCAGATCCATGATGCGCGTGCCGGCGCCCTGGCCGCGCGCGGCCTCGGGCACGACGAGCAGGTCGACATGCAGCCAGCCGAACGCCGTGCCGCCCCACAGGCCGCCGACCACCGCGCCGGCGGCGTCGGTCGCGATCACGGCCAGCGGCCGGAAATCGACCGGGCCGGCCTGGCTTTCGTTGAAGCGGATCAGCGGCGCGACGATCTGCTTGCGCACGTGCGCGTCGGCCGCGTCGGTCACTGCGTAGGTCAACGTCATCGGTTACGTCGGGTCGTGAATGAGCGTTGGCTGAAACCATCCATACCGCCGCGCGCGTCAAACGACGTACGCGCCCTTCGCGTGCAGTTCCGCTTCGGTCCGCTCGAGCGCCGCGATCGCATCGCTGCCTTCGAGCGCCAGCAACTGCGCGACGAGCGCCTCGGCCATCGCGTGCGCGGCCACCAGCGACGGAAAGAACGACGGGCTGTCGTGCGTGAAGATCAGTTGCGCGTCCGCGTGCAGCGCGATCGGCGACACGGCGCTGTCGGTGATCGCGACGATCCGGCTGCCCTGCGCCTTCGCAGCCTGCGCGACACGCGTCGCTTCGGCCGAATACGGTGCGAAGCTGACGATCACGGTCACGCTCTGCTTCGCGATCGTCCGCAGCTCCATTTCGAGCGAGCCGGCGACGCCGTTCAGCAGCGACACGGTCGGCCGGAACAGCCGATAGCCGTAGACGAAACCGAACGCAACCGGATAGCACGACCGAAACCCCGCCACGTGCACGTGCGACGCCTTGCGGATCAGCTTCGCCGCATCCGCGAGCGTGTGCTCGTTCTGGGCGGCGGTCGCCGACAGGTTGTGCTGCTGCGCGGCGAGCAGATCGTGCGCGAGCGACGCCTTCGCGTCGGGCCGCACGAGCGAGCGCGCACGCTGGGTGAGCGGCTCGGGACGCGTGCGCACGCGCGCGACGCACAGGTCGCGCAGCTCGTTCCAGCCGGGAAAGCCGAATTGCTGCGCGAGCCGCACGAGCGACGCAGGCTGCACCTGCGCGCGCTGCGCGACCTTGCGCATCGACGACGTGGCGACTTCGTCGGGATGATCGAGCAGGAAGGCGGCGCCCGCCTGGAATTGCGGGCTCAGCTCGGAAAATTGCGCCCGTATCCGGGACGCGAGTTCGTCGAAATTGGCGGCCATCTTGGTGGGAACGGGAACCGGTCGTCCATGGTATCACCGGCCCCGCGCCCACCGGTCAGCGCAGCACTTCGACGTGATCGGCGTCGACCTTCACGCGGCCCGACCATTTGCGCTCGAATTCGCCGGTCAGCTTCACTTCGTTCTTGTCGCTGACGGGCTGGCCCGCCGCCCACAGCTTGCGGTCGATCTCGACGTGGATCGTGCCGGTGGCGTCGGCGAACTCGTAATCCTCGCCGCCGACGTGCTTGACGATGCGCCCCTGCAACTGCACGTGCTGGTCGTCCTTGCCGTTGGCGAGCAGTTCCTTCACGGTCGTCGTGGTCAGCGCGGACGGCCCCGTGTATTGCGCATGGACGGCAGCAGGCAACGCGACGAGCGCGACCGCCAGGATTCTGGCCAGGTGTTTCATTATCTCGGTCCTCTTCTTCGATGTGGCGCCGCGCTCCGTTGAACGCGACGGCGCCAGATTACGGACCGTAAGATTAAGCAAACCTGAAGGTCGCGCCCAAGTGACACGCTGCCGCATAGGACGAGTACGAAAGCCCGCCGCACGCCGCCCGCATTTAAGCTCCGCCTAAGACGCGTGCGCTTATCATGAGAATCCCGGGCGCTGCCGCGCCCCCGTTGGAGAGACACCAATCCATGCGCGTACTGCTCGTCGAGGACGATCCGCTGATCGGCAGCGGGCTCGAACAGGGCCTCAAACAGGAAGGCTTCGCGGTCGACTGGGTGAAGGACGGCGACGCCGCGTCGCTCGCGCTGCGTGCGACCAGCTACGGGCTGCTGCTGCTCGATCTCGGGCTGCCGAACCGCGACGGTTTGTCGGTGCTCGCCGCGCTGCGCCGCCGCGACGAAACCCTCCCCGCGATCATCATCACCGCGCGCGACGGCGTGCCCGACCGCATCGCGGGCCTCGACAGCGGCGCGGACGACTATCTCGTCAAGCCGTTCGAGCTCGACGAGTTGCTCGCCCGTATCCGCGCGGTCAGCCGCCGCCATGCGGGCCGCGCGCAGACGACGCTCGCGATCGGCCCGCTGCGGCTCGACCCCGTCAAGCACCTCGTCTGGCTCGACGACGACGAAGTGCCGCTGTCGCCGAAGGAATTCGTGCTGCTGCACGAGCTGATGCGCGAACCGGGCGCGGTGATTTCGCGCGAGCAGTTCGAGGAACGGCTGTACAGCTGGGGCGAGGAAATCGAGAGCAACGCGGTGCAGGTGCATATCCACAACCTGCGCAAGAAACTCGGCCACGACATGATCCGCACGGTGCGCGGCGTCGGCTACCGGATCGGTGACGGCACGTGACGCGGATGCAACGCGCGATCGCGCGCTGGCGCAACGCGTCGCTGCGGCGGCGCCTGCTGACGTGGCTGCTGCCGGCCGCGTGCGTGATCGGCCTGGTCGCGAGCGCCGGCACCTACTGGGGCGCGCTGCGCGAACTCGACGACCTGCTCGACGACCAGATGCGCAGCATGTCGAAACAGATCGTCGTCGGCCCGAACGGCGAGCTGTCGTTCAGCAACCACGCCAAGGGCAAGCACGGCTTCGAAGCGAGCGACCCCGATGCGGTGCTGCTGCAGGTGTGGCGCAACGGCACGCTGGTGTATTCGACCGACCGCGATTCGAAGCTGCCGCCGCCCGAGCAGAAAGGCATCGCGAGCGTCGACGTCGATGGGCAGCCCTGGCGCACCTATGTGACCGAGCGAGGCGGCACGACGATCCGGCTCGCGCAGGCACGCCACGCACGATGGGAAGCGATCGCGGGCATCGCCGTCCACCTGCTGTGGCCGGTGTTCTCGATGCTGCCGCTGCTCGCGCTCGGCCTGTGGTTCGGCATCGGCGCGGGGCTGCGGCCATTGCGGGCGATCGCGGCCGGCCTGAAACGCAGGAATGCGAACAACCTCGAGCCGGTCGACGTCGCATCGATGCCGAACGAGGTTCGCCCGCTCGCCGAAGCAATCAACGATCTGCTCGCACGCCTCGACCGCTCGTTCACGCTGCAGCGGCACTTCATCGCCGATGCCGCGCACGAACTGCGCACGCCGATCATGGGGTTGTCGATCCAGTCGGAACTGCTGCGGCGTGCAGCGACGGCCGAGGAACGCGAGCATATCCTCGCGCAAATCCATGCGGGCACGACGCGCCTCGGCCACCTCGCCGAACAGTTGCTGACGCTCGCGCGCCTCGAACCCGATGCGCAGGCGGCCGCCGCCGCATCGGCGCCGGTCGATCTCGCCGCGCTGTGCCGCTCGGTGGTGTCGGACCGCGCGCGCGTCGCCGATGCGCACCGCATCGATCTCGGCGCGATCGTCGACGCCCCCGTGACGGCATCGGGCAACGCCGACACATTGCGCGTGCTGCTGAACAACCTCGTCGACAACGCGATCCGCTATGCGGGCGAAGGCGCGCGCGTCGACGTGTCGGCGCGCATCGACGGCGAGACGCCCGTGCTCGAAGTCGCCGACGACGGCCCCGGCATTCCGGAAGCCGAACGCACCGACGTGTGGGAGCGCTTCTATCGCGGCGAAGGCGCGCAGGCGGTCACGTCGTCGGGCAGCGGGCTCGGGTTGTCGATCGTCAAGCGGATCGCCGAACAGCATCGCGCGACGGTCGCGCTCGGCACTACGCACGGCGGACGCGGGCTGACCGTCACGGTGCGCTTCCCGCGGCCGGCCTGATGCGCGCGGCGGGCGGCTTGTCCACAGATTATGTTGGCAAGCTTGTGGACAACCGTCCATTAACGGCACCAAGCCATTGATCGAAAAGGGTTTGTCGTGCGTGCGCGGCAAATGCGCCCGGCAGATCAGCTACGCACCCGACTCAGTTGTCGTCGGCGATTCGCTCGACCCGCAGGCCGGTCGGCCGACGTGCTGACCGGCGAAGGGCTGATTGGGTCGCTACCCGATCCGGCACACAAGCGTTCCCCTTTGCACGCGCCGACGTCTCTCGGCGAGGTGTCCTATCAGGCCGTGGTCGGGCGGTGGCAACAGCATGTCCGCGACATCGCCGGCGACTTCAGTTCGGCTGACCTGGATGCAGCGGTCCTCGTGCTGCCGGCCTATCCGTCGTCCGCCGTCGCGAGCCCGCACCTGTTCCAGAAAGTCGGCGTGGCCGGTATCTGCACGGCGTGAGGGCATGACCTGCCCGGCGAAGTTCAAGAAAACATCCTGACGGCTGGTTGTCCGGTCCAGTAATCAATCGTCCCTGGCGGGCAACCCAACCCGATTGCAGAAGCACGTTGCAGCCGTCCCGGTTGGGTGGCTGGATCGTCCCCGGCGGCAAATGCCCTACCCCCAAACACCGATGCGGCTGTTCGGCGTAGCCAAGTGCGTTGCTCTGATCGTCGCGTCAAAGTAAGACGCGAAAGCGCGAAGAACTTTGCCTGCCGCCACACAAACGGTAGCCACCCCGTCCTGTCTACTATTGAGATTCATGCGAACAGCGACAAGCTGCCGCGACTCAGCGGACGCCGATGCATCGCCCGGTGCATGTCTGCCTGGAAGCTGAATCATGGCGTGCTTTCCCTGTTCCGCTCAATCAAGCAACCAGCCGTTATCGCCCTCGACCAGCGTGCCGCCGTGGCTGGTGGTGTCACCCTCGCGGGCGACCGCCCGGCCGCCAAACGTGGTTACGCCCCCGGTGACGATGACAGCACCGCAACTCGTAGAGTCACCGACACAGGCCGCTTTTCTCCCCCCGACGGTCACGCCGTCCGTGCCGCTGATAACAGTTCCGGGTCCGTGCAACGGACAGACATGGCGATGGCCGACAAGCACAACGGGTCGCATGAAAATCTCCGATGGTGATATTGATCTGCCGTTACTTTCCAGCGGCGGCACTCTGTTCGCCCACGTACTTCCACTGGAAGCTGAAGGGGTCCACGCCCCGGTCCC
>NZ_JAGIQD010000019.1:0-72041 GCF_017815045.1 Burkholderia sp. CpTa8-5 | reverse complement strand
ATCCTGCCCTTGCCCGTATCGGTACGGTCCAGAACCTCGCGCACGTCGATCCAGTCGAGTTGCGTATGCCAGTAGACCATCTCGTAGATGTGCGTGCCAGTGAGGAACTGGCTATTCGCGATTACAAATTCACCCGGCCCATCTGAGGTCCATTTGCTTTTTGCTTTTACTACACTAGCGTTCGCCTTTATCTCGTCATCTCTGGGGGGAGCCTTGAGAGCTATAATGCCGCCATCCTTACGCGGGGGCTCTGGATTAATGCGCTTGCCTTCTGAATACAATCGAATGACAGGATCATCCGGTGTCGGCATATCAGTCCATTTAGCATCTTTCTCACTTGGATTGATGCAAGAAAATCCGTACCGTATCTTGATGCTGCTGGCACGTACGATCGCGTCATGAAAACTGATCTGCGTAATCAGCGGACTCTTGATCCAGGTTACCCGCTCATTCGGCACGACGTCCGTCTGGTTTCCACTTTGCTTGTCGGTCATAGAACTTTTCGTAGTTTGATTCGAAGGCGGCGCCGCATGCTGTTCCGCAAGGGACGAGCAGCCGAGCAGTACCACCATCCCTCCAATCGAAATAATGGTGCGGACGCCGTTCATTGTCAGACGGTCAGGTTTCATCCTTTGCTCTCGATAAAAATGCAATACTTTCGGCATTAGCTAACGCCCTGTTGGGCATGAGCTCGGCGAGTACCCGTTACTTTCCAGCGGCGGCACTCTGTTCGCTCACGTACTTCCACCGGAAGCTGAAGGGATCCACGCCCCGGTCCCCCGGCAGGTTCGGCAGTGAATCCCCTTCCTTCACGAACACTTCGTGATAGCCGCCGAGCCGTTCGATGCTCTTGCCCGTCGCGGCCCAATAGCCGGTCTTTGGCGCGTAGTCACCCGGACGGGCGTACGGCAGCGCCGGGACCTGCGTACGGGCATCCACTTCGCCGAGGAATTCAATGTGCCGCCCCTCACGCGCTTCTTCATCGGTCGGCTTGTAGACCCTGAAATAGAGGCGGTTCGACGGCGCGTTATCCGTGATCGGGTACATCATCCTGCCCTTGCCCGTATCGGTACGGTCCAGAACCTCGCGCACGTCTATCCAGTCGAGTTGCGTATGCCAGTAGACCATCTCGTAGACGTGCGTGCCAGGAAGGAACTGGGTATTCAAGATCACAAATTCGTCTGCAATTTCGCCTACCCATCTCTCCTTTGCCTTCACCACATGGGTAGATCGCTTTATATCTTCGTCCCGGGGAGCCGCAACATAAGGCTCAATACCACTGTACTTGGGCGGGGCAGGCTTAATCTCCTTGCCCCCCAAATACAGCCGCATTGCAGGACCATCAGGTGTCGGTTTACCGGTCCACTTAACGTCCCGTTTACTTGGATTGATATAAGAAAGGTAGTACCGAATTTTAACGCTATCGTCACGTACGATCGCGTCATGGAACCTAATCTGGGTGATTAACGGATTCTTGACCCAGGTTACCCGCTCATTCGGCACGACACCCGTCTGGTTTCCACTTTGCTTGTCGGTCATAGAACTTTTCGTATTTTGGTTCGAAGGCGGCGCCGCTTGCTGTTCCGCAAGAGACGAGCAGCCGACCAGTGCCACCATCCCTCCAATCGAAATAATGGTGCGAACGCCGTTCATTGTCAGACGGTCAGGTTTCATCCTTTGCGCTCTCGATAAAAAATGCAATACTTTCGGCATTAGCTAACGCCCTGTTGGGCGTGAATTCGGCGAGTACCCGTGCCGCGCGTGCCCCATAGGCGGTCTTTCCGTTGTATCTGTCAGGGTCGTGTGCCCCGTTAACATCGATCTTCTGGTCCTGGGCATGAGCGGTATTCTGCAAATGCGCTACCTCGTGCAACTGGATTTCCATACGGTTCTGATCGACCGGATCCCTGTTATTAAAGCTTCGGAAGAATGGACCATACTGGCAGGCGATATTGACGTATTCCATCCGGAAGCCTGATTGGGCGGGCTTGAGCGCCTTGACTGGATACAACCCCGGCTGCACATAGGCACCTGCCTCAAAACCCAGTGCGCCCTTGACCACCCGTTGCATGGATATATGGCGGAAGAACTCCCGCATGCCTTTCAGGTAGTTGTGGACGTGATGCCCGGCAGGCTTGGCTGCAAGCTGTCCGTGCAACGTTTCCGGGGCAGCGATGTCATTGGGCGTTACGCCAAACCAGTATTCGAAGTTCGACCAGAGATCGTGATGAGCAACATTGTGAATCGTTTGTAGAGTCGCATATTCCCTGACGACTGGCGCCCGCGCCGAGGGCGCATCAGGCATGGCGGCGTTGGCGTCCGCCCAGGGTTCGAGTTGTTTGAGGCGCTTCTCGATCAGCTTCAGGCAGGTTATCCAGCTCTGCCGGATTTCCAGTTCGAACGCCTCCTCGGACAGCGTTGCGTCCGTTGCGAGACATTCCCGCATCTGGGCCAGAAAGCCCACTGGATGGAAATGCCAGTTCTTCGTATCCATCGGCGTGGATAGCGGCTTCATGGCATTGTTCACACCGTCCTGCTGTACCTTCGCGTTGCTCCAGAACTGCTGATGCTGAATATCGTGCAAGAACGCCTTGAACTCGCTGTCGGATAATTGTGGAAGCGGCGGATGGCCCCCTTGCTGAAGTTTGTCGTATCGCTTGCTGTTGTTACTGCTGTCCCATTCAGTGTGGAACCGGACAGCGGCGGTGCGCAAGATCGCGTCAACGCCATCAGCATGAAGATCATCGAGACTCAGGCTCGCAGAAGACTTGTGTGCGGCGGACAGGATTTTCTGCATGACCGCATCGTCATCCTCAACGAAACCATCGTCAGTCGTATTCAGTTCGCTATCCTCATAGGTTTGCCATCCCCGTGCTACCCAGTCGCTATCGGTAGTCAGCGTCACCCACGCGTCACGGACAAATTCCCGCCCATCGGCTGCTGCGCTCACTTGATCGGCGTACGCGTAGTAGGTGCTTCCATCCATGCCAAAGAGTTTGAAACATATCAATTCCTCAACTTGAGTTGGCACCGTTCCATCTACCCCGCAGGGTATCGCTCCCAAAAAGCACGAACCTGAAGGAAACTGTTGCATATTTGAAGCAGCCAACCTACCCGGTTTAACCAGGCTTTTAAATCGTGCAAGATTGGCATTCCTCGTCAACCACACCTTCCCCATACCATCGCTTTTCTGCCCATCCGCATACTCCTGGTACGACGAACTTGGGTCGCTAATGTTCAGCGGAACAAGCGGCTTCATCTGCTTCACCAACTTGTTCTCGCCCGTAAAAATTTCGAAGTGAAAGCTGTCCGCCACCGAGCCAAGATCACCGTCCGTTATCCCGGCGTAACCGATCACCTGTCCGGCCCTGACCGGATACTCCAATGAGAAGGTGCAGTCCAACGGCATCCACCGCTTTTCCGTAGGATGGCAGCAATACATGAACGAAATGGGGTAGCCCAGCCGGATTTTCTGCTCGGGCCTCAGTGGAGCGCCTGGCTCCACGTCCAGATACATGCGCTCGATCCATCCCTCGCCACTGTTGCGGGTATTGATGTCAGTAATCCTGATCTTTACCATGTGGTGCCCGTCATCGATCACCGCGCTTACCGTTACTTCGTCCCCGCGCAACGCGGCAACCGGAACAATTGTATTGGTGGTCGTGAGAAACGGCGGCAGGACTGCCTTGTTCTGCAACTGCTTCTGCGGCAGCAGATTCGCGTAGAGCGAGTAGAAGTGTGCCCCGATGTATCTGGGGATGCTCGCGCTGACACCCTGCGAAACGCCCCCCACGGGCTGCATTTCACCGCCGCCTCTATTGACCTCGCACTCGTGCCGAATCAGTACAAAGCTACTGCTGAACTGTCGGGGCGGTGACGGCTGTGGCTTGGCTTTCGACGCTGACGCCTTCACGGGTGCGGCCGCCTTGATCTGCCGGTCGAGTTCGCTGTCGATATAGTCCCGATCCAGTCGGAACGCGACGATGGTGCCGTCCGCGACCGCGCGCACCGGCTTTTTTCCGCTCAGGTGTACGCCGCCGTGCCAGAAGCGGTTGCGCCCTACCGGGAATACACCTCCCGCGACGTGCTTCGCGAGATCAATATATTTGCGGACAAGTGCTGGCGTACTCAGCGCGGCACTGGCTGACTGCGGGTAAGACGCTGGCTGCGGGGCGCTGTAATAAGGATCGTCTTCAAACGGGAAAGTCACAATCACGAGGCACGGTTCCTTGATGGAATAAACGGCAGGCGTCAGCCTGAAAACGGGAAGTAGTCCGGTGTGAACGGATCGCCCTTGTTCACGTCTGAGCGCATGTCCAGGGCATTCTTGACCCAGCCGGTCTCGGTCTGGACCGGCCCCTTCAGCTTGATCCGGACTCCTTCAATCGTGACGCCCTCACCGTCGAGCGTGATCTTTCCGGCTGGGCCGATGATTTCAGCCTTGTCGCTCGCCTGTAGCTGGTAGATACGGGTCTTGCGCTCAATAGCCTGCCCCGCCTCGATCTGGTGACGCCCCTGCACCTTGTGTTCCGCGTTGCCGCCAGTCGTGACCAGGAAGTTGGCCGCAATGGTGTCCTTGCGATTGTTGCCCGTTTCCTCGATTCGATCCTTGCCGATCTGGATGCGGTGATCGCGCCCAACCGAAAGGAACGCATCCTGGCCAATGGTGTGACGACGATCTACACCAATCTCGACCTGTTCGCCGCGGCCGACTTTTTCCGTACGATCGTTGTCAATCGTCACCGATTCATCATGTCCGACTGTCTTCGCGCGATCATGCCCAACCGTATGCGATTCATCGTTTTCAACTTCGGTTCGCATATCCCTTTCGGCATGGAGCCATATTTCCTCCCTGCCTTTCCTGTCCTCGAACCGCAGCGCGTTGGCGGTTTCGTAGCCGCCTTCATCGGTGGAGCGCGTCAGCGTGCCGCTCTGGGTCGCATTGGCGGGCAACTCCCACGGCGGCATGTTGTGCGCGTTGTAGTGCCGCCCCGTCACAAATGGCCGGTCAGGGTCGCCGTTCTCGAAGTCCACTATCACTTCCGAGCCGACCCGCGGAACGCTGATGGTCCCGTAGTTGTTGCCTGCCCACGGATAGGAGACCCGCAGCCAGCAGGATGATGTCTGATCATGTACTGGCGAGCGGTCCCAGTGGAACTTCACCTTCACCCGGCCGTACTGGTCCGTGTAGATTTCGCTCCCGTCGGCCCCCGTGACAATGGCCGTCTGCGGGCCGGTTGTGCGTGGCTTGCTGACCGTGCGCGGTGGACGGAAAACGGTCGTGGCCGGCTGCACTTCAAACCGTGTCCGAATCCGGTATTCGCCGGTATCGGTTGCCCCGTCGAGTTCAGCCGCATCCAGCCGAGCCCGGATAACAAGGTATTCGCGGTTTGCACCGGCTTGCGGAAAGCCCGCCAACGTAAAAGTCGTCCCGCACACAACGTTCCGCACATTCCCACCGCCAGTGCCCCGCTCACCCAGGGCACGCATTTCCTGCATGCGTATCCGTGCAAACTGCTCACCGGCCTCCCGCTCGGTGTAGTCGCCAGGCCACTCGTAGCGTTCAAGCGTATTGTGCGAGGTGTCCTGCGGCAACTGAATCTGCGCCTCCAGATTTGCCCTTGGCCGCGTAAAGTCGAAATCGTTCGTGGTCCACTGACCTGACTGGATACGTGCAGTCGTATCGAAGTTGTCGATGTGCTCCATATCAACCCTGCGGCCTGGCGGATAGTACGACAGCGTCTGATAGGCCTCACTGTCAACCGGCTTGTGCGCCCCCAACTGGTCCACCAGGACCATGCGATGCACGGTACCTGAATGCTCGAAAAACCAGTAAATCCCGTTTTCTTCCATTAGACGCTGGATAAAATGAAAGTCGGTTTCGCCATACTGGACCTGATAGACCAGCTTCGGATAGGACTCGCTTAGCCGCATGTCCCACGAGTAGAGGTAGTGGTCGCTCAGCACTTCGTGAATGATTTCAATAACAGACTTATTCTGGAAAATCCTGTAATCCGAGCGTTTCTCAGCTAGCGCGATCCACGGTTGCAATTTGAGTCGATATCTACTCTGTCGGTTTGACTGACCGGCAAAACTCACTGCCGTGATAATCCCGCTGATTTCGCGTAACCCGCGTCCGACGTTTGCTGCACCGGTCGCCCCTGGCATTCCAGGGACAAAAGTGCCCATCCCGTCAAGCTGGATGGTGACGGTCAGTTCCTTCCCAATCATGTCGAGTGTATTGAGATTCGCCGCCTCTTCGTCACTCAATCCCGCATCGAGCGAGGTTTTAACCTCCAAATCGTAGGTGTAGATTTTGGAAAGTTCTTCCTCGCCTTCGATCGCAACCAATTGCAATACAGGTTCGCCATTGTGCGATAACGGGACGGCCGCCCCACTGATAGAGAGCGTTCGGGGCCGGCTGAATTTCTGCATGACCGGATATAGTTTTTGAACGTCAAACGCGTTGGACATGGTGATTCCGACAATAAGATGGATCGTATCGGGCTACTCGGCGAGCGTATGCAGACTGACTCGTCAGGACGTTTCGCTATCAGGCAACAACCCGACCGGCAGGGACACGGGGCTATCCATTGCGACCATATGATGTTCGCGTCGCGTCAGTTCGGGTGGCCGCTGGGCAGCATGGCGTGATGCGGCTGCGAGGAATTCGGCAGGCGCGAACAGACTCAGCACGTCGTTCCATTGCTCCGGTTCACGGAGGTCCGGTGCCCCACTGAGGTCGCCGAACAGCTGTTCAAGTTTGACCGGCGGCCTGAGTAGCTCCATGATCCCCTGGGGCTTGGCAACCGGCTTAACCGGTTGCGGCGGCAACTCCACCATAGTGAGCAAACCCAATCCCGGTTCAGCCTGCACGGGCAACGCAGATGGCGTGGCTTCCGGTGTATAAGAGATTGCCCACTCGGCCAATGAAAGCGGATCATCGAGAAATCTGAGGTATTGACTGTACAGTGACGCAATAATATTTTCGTCCTCCACAGCAACGTTATTGTCATCGAGCTCGCGAAGGGCCTCGCTGCCACGAAGGGACGCTGATGATCCAAGCAGGCCAAATACTGCCCCACTGCCGCATTCATCACCACTCGACAACGCCCGAAATCCCCCGCGCATAACGTTGTCCGCGACGTGAATGACCGTGCCGTCGTGATCCGTTGAATCGCCAAAGCGAGCGACATCCTTGCCTGAGGTATCGTCCTGCACGTTTCATCTCCATCGAACGGAATTTCTCCTGCGTCGAATTTACCGAGCACTCGGAGAAAATCACATAAGACACGTCCGAAATTGACAAAAACCTAGCAAAAATCACAGGGTGTGATTTCTTTTGTCGCGACAATGGACATGCCCCGCATATAAGTTGCATACACAACTTCTGCACAACCGCGGCTGGCTCAACCGAACAACGGCAAGTGACTTGCTGCCTCACGCGAACCCAATCGGGCGGCTCGGACATATTGCAGCCTTCTGGACGCTCGTCCGTCATATGGCTTGCGCCGTCCGCCGAAGCAAATTCACACCAGCAGAACAACAACCAGCAGACCGCATCAACCACACGACAAGTCGAGATAAATCCCACCCATATCAATAGGTATCCTGACTTCTTGAGGTAACAAGACACACATACCCCGCCCGAAATCGAGTGGCTAAGCGACAACGGTTCGGGCTACACGGCTGACGACACGCGCCGGTTCGGAGTGGCCATCGGCCTGAAGCCATTGACCACGCCGGTGTGCAGCCCGCAAAGTAACGGGACGGCCGAGCGCTTCGTGAAGGCGATGAAACGCGACTACGTCGCCTTCATGCCGACGCCGGACGCAGCGACTGCTGCACGCAATTTGGCCATCGCGTTCGAGCATTACAACGAGAAGCATCCCCATAGCGCGCTGAAACATCGCTCGCCTCGCGAGTTCCGGCGTTCGATGGATTCAGCAATCCTTACTGTAATGCCGCGTCCGGTATGACAGGGGCAACTCCAGCGGGGTTGCATGTCAATTCGTCATGCGGGATGGTGGATCGTGGGGGAGTGACCTGAAGCAGCCCGCCCGTTTCGCCGCATCGTCTATCTTGCCCGCCTGACAAGGGTTCGCTGCCACCGTCAAAGTTGCCCACAGAAAATGTTGGCAAGCTTGTGGATATCCTGCGCACCGCGACGCTAAACCCTTGATCCGATGGACTTTGGCACGCGTGATGCAGACGCGGCGCGCGTCATGGCCGTCGCGCACACCGCTTCGCCGCACTTCGCATCACGATGCCACGACGATGCGCTACTTACCCACAGATTGTGTTGGCAAGCTTGTGGATATCCTGCGCAAGCCTGCGCTAACTCGTTGATCGGCCTATGGTTCGTGTCGCGTGTCACCGTTTCGGCAGCGCGCGGATTCGGCCTGCGCGAACACGGACGCTTCAATGCGATCGCAGCGCGCCGCCGATGCCTTGACGCCCGCGCCCGTCGCGCATCAAGATCACGCAAGCCGCACGCGGCCGCGCATCGCCGGCGACGCGCGTCGGCGCCCCGGGTCGGCCATTGCGTCGGCACCGCATGACGACATTTCACTCCGAGGAAGGCCATGGAACACTTCACCGCGTGGCAGTTGGTCGTCTCACTCGTGCTCGTCGCCGTCGTCATCTATCCGTACGTGCGCATCGTTCGGCGCACCGGGCATTCGGGCTGGTGGATCCTGACGATGTTCGTGCCGATCCTGAACTTCGTCATGTTGTGGGTGTTCGCATTCGTGCGCTGGCCCACGGTCGACGATCGGCAGCCCTGACCGTCGCGGCGACGGCCGGGCTTGTCCACAGATTGTGTTGGCAAGCATGTGGATAGCCTGCGCATACCGCGACCAAGCGCTTGATCCGAAAGACTTTGTTCGCGCTGCTTCGAAAGCGGCACACGGCCGCGCAAGCGCGGTTGTGTACCGCGTCGGCACGTGACGCGCCGCCTGCCACGCCGGCTACCCTGCTTGTCCACAATTTTTGTTGGCAAGCGTGTGGATAGCCTGCGCATACCGCGGCCAAGCGCTTGATCCGAAAGACATTGTGCGTGCTGCTTCAAACGCGGCACGGTGACGTACGGCACGCCGGACGCCGCCGCGCGCGAGCTTGTCCACAATTTTTGTTGGCAAGCATGTGGATATCCTGAGCATGCGCGACCTAAGTCGTTGATCGCACAACGTTTGAGCGCGCGGGTCACGACTGCGGCACGGCGCGCCCGCGGATCTCGCCACGCGTGCCGTGCCGTGCCGTGCCGCTCAACCGAACGTCTGCGCGACGATCCGCGCGACCGACGCGATCACGTCGTCCTTCGCCCGCGCATCGGCGCGAGCCTGCGTGTAGTACACGGCCAGCACGATCGGCGCGCGCGACGTCGGCCAGATGACGCCCGCGTCGTTCGTCGTCCCGTAGTCGCCGGTACCGGTCTTGTCGCCGACCGTCCACCCGGCCGGCACGCCCGCACGAATCCGCTTGTCGCCGACCTTGTTGCCGCGCAGCCACGCGACGAGCTGCGCACGCTGCGCGGCCGGCAATGCGTCGCCGAGCGTCAGCACGTGCAAGCTAGCGGCCATCGCGGCAGGCGTCGTCGTGTCGCGCGGGTCGCCCGGCAGCGCGGTATTCAGTTCGGTCTCCCATCGATCGAGCCGGAACGTGTCGTCGCCGATCGAGCGCGCGTAGGCGGTCACCGCCGACGGGCCGCCGATCAGCTTCATCAGCAGGTTCGCGGCCGAGTTGTCGCTGTACTGGATCGTGGCCTCGCACAGCGCGGCGACCGTCATGCCCGCGCCGACATGCTTCTCCGACACCGGCGAATAGTTGACGAGGTCGGCCTTCGTATACGTCACGCGCTGTTGCAGCAAGCCCGGACGCTCGACGCTCCGCGCGAGCACCGCCGCGCTCAGCATCGCCTTGAACGTGCTGCAGAACGGGAAGCGCTCGGCCGCGCGATGCTCGATGACGCGGCCGCTCGCCGTGTCGATCGCGCACACGCCGAGACGGCCGCCCGCGTCGCGCTCGAGGTCGGCAAGCGTCGCCGCCGCCGCGGCCGGCGCAATCACATCCGCGGCAGCCGCCGCTGCCGCCGTGGCTTCGTCCGGCGCGGCGGCCTGTCGCGACGCGCACGCGGTGACGGTAAGAACGAGCGGCGCCGTCGCGGCGGCCAGCAACAGGGTTCGACGTTTCGATGAGTAGGTCATGTCGGTTGTCTCATGGTGGAATGGCGGCGCAACGTGGTTGACGCGTTGAAAACGGCCAGCCGCCGAGACAGCACTATCGAGACTTTACGGTTGCCTGACAAGCAACGATAATTGAGCGCTGACAAAAGAAATTCTTATGACGAAGCTCCGCCCTCATCTTCCGCTCAATGCGTTGCGCGCGTTCGAATCGTCGGCGCGCCATCTGAACTTCACGCGCGCCGGCCTCGAGCTGAGCGTGACCCAGGCCGCCGTCAGCCAGCAGGTGCGCTCGCTCGAGGAGCGGCTCGGCTGCGCTCTGTTCACGCGGCTGCCGCGCGGTCTCGGGCTGACCGACGAGGGCCGCGCACTGCTGCCGGTGCTGAGCGACGCGTTCAGCCGCATCGAGACGGTGCTCAAGCAGTTCGACGGCGGACGCTTCCACGAGGTGTTGACGCTCGGCGTCGTCGGCACCTTTGCCCTAGGCTGGCTAATGCCGCGGCTGAAGCAGTTCGGCGACACGCACCCGTTCGTCGAGCTGCGGCTGCGGACCAACAACAACGTCGTCGATCTCGCCGGCGAGGGCCTCGATTTCGCGATCCGCTTCGGTGAAGGCAACTGGCCGGCGACGCGCAACGAGCGGCTGCTCGATGCGCCGCTCACCGCGCTGTGCGCGCCGGACATTGCGCGGCGCATCGCGCAGCCGGCCGATCTCGCGAACGAAACGCTGCTGCGCTCGTACCGCACCGACGAGTGGCTCGGCTGGTTCGACGCCGCGCAGCTCGAACCGTGGGCCGTCAACGGTCCCGTGTTCGATTCGTCGCGGCTGATGGTCGAGGCCGCGATGCAGGGCGCGGGCGTCGCGCTCGCGCCGGCCTGCATGTTCGCGCGCGAACTGCAGCTCGGCCAGCTCGCGCGGCCGCTCGACATCGACGTGCGCGCGGGCGGCTACTGGCTCACGTCGCTGAAATCGAAACCGCTGACGCCCGCGATGACGCTCTTTCACGACTGGATCGTCGCGGAAGCGGCCGGCACGGCGCCGGCCGGGTAACGCGGCCTCGCTTGTCCACAGAAAGTGTTGGCAAGGATGTGGATATCCTGGGTACCCGGCGCCTAAGCCCTTGATCGCGCACGCATTAGTGTGCCGATACATGGAGCGGGCAGCCTTTGCGTGCGGGCTTCGTGCACGCAGCCCCTGCCGACCGGATCGTCAACCATTGCGACGCAATCGATTGCAAGTTGTCCACAGATTTTGTTGGCAAGCCTGTGGATATCCGTCCAATCGGACGCGTAACATCTTGATACACAAGGGGATTCGATCCACGGACCTTGACCGGTCAATGGTGTGGCACCGGAATGGTCGTCGAACCGCACGCCGTGCACGCGCGGCGCGCCCGGCCCAAGGCCGGGCGGTTCTCCACAGATTGTGTTGGCAAGCTTGTGGATATCCTGCGTATCGGGCACCTAACTGATTGAGCGCACGGGGTTTTGTGCCGCGTCCACCGAATCGGGCAGCGCGTGCGCCGCCCGTGCATCAGTGACGGTCGAGGCCGCCGCGCAATTCGCTCGCCTTGTCGCGCAGCGCTTCGTAGCCGGAACGCGCATGCTCGGGCAGATCGGGATCGCCGATCAGTGCGCCGAGCGTTTCGATCAGGCTGAACAGGATGCCCTTCGCCGCGCCGACCGCGATGCTCTGCGATTCGATCGACTTGTGCAGGTGGTCGACCGCCGCTTCGAGATTCTCGAGCTTGTGCTCGCCGTCGTCGGGCCGGTTGTCGGTCGTCATCGTCTACCTCCGCCATCGTTCAAGGGTCATGTCACGATTCTATGCCGCTGCGCGCGAACGTGGCGCGACATCGCGCAACGTTCGCGCGACACCGCGCTACAGCACCGCGACCACCTGCACGCGGCCCGGCTGCTCCGCCGCGGCGATGACCTGGCCGTCGACGCGGCGGAACGTCAGCGACACGGTTTCGTCGCCGACGCGCAGTGCATCGATCCGCAGCCAGTCGACGCCTTCCGGCAATGCCGGGCGCTCGACGCGCACCTCGTGGCGCGACGCGTCGATGCTCACGCCGAGGCACGCCTGCAGCATCATGAACGGCGCACCGGCCGCCCACGCCTGCGGCAGGCAGGCCACCGGATACGCGGTCGGCGGTTCGCCGCGCCGGCGCGGGAACCCGCAGAACAGCTCCGGCAGGCGCATCTCGAAGCTCACCGCCGCCTCGAACAGCGCACGCAGCAGATTCACCGCGGCCGTCTTGTCGCCGTAGCGCGCCAGGCCACGCGCGATCAGCGCATTGTCGTGCGGCCACACCGACCCGTTGTGATAGGCCATCGGATTGAAGCGCGGCTGGCCGGCCGCCAGCGTGCGGATGCCCCAGCCCGTCTGGAACAGCGCCGAGCCGAGCACGCCGGCGACCGCCGCGCCGCGCTCGGCGTCGGGCAGCCCGAACGCCAGCAGGTGGCCCGCGTTCGACGCGAACACGCGGCACAGCTCGCCATGACCGTCGAGCGCGATCCCGTAGAAATCGCCTTCCGGCATCCAGAACAGCGCATCGACCTGGTCGCGCAGCGTCTTCGCGCGCAACGCGTAGCGCGTCGCGTCGGCCGCATGGCCGCGCCGACGCGAGCACGCCGACATCGCGTCGAGCGCCGCGCACGCATAGGCCTGCACTTCGACGAGCGCGATCGGCCCGTCCGGGAAACGGCCATCCGCGTGGAACACCGAATCGTGGCTGTCCTTCCAGCCCTGGTTCGCGAGGCCGCGCTCCGACGTGCGCTGATAATCGAGCAACCCGTACGGGTTGCGGTCGCACTTGTCGATCACCCATTGCGCGGCGCGCTCGAGCGCGGGCCACAGCTCGTCGATCAGCGCATCGTCGCCGGTGCGTTCGAGATAGGCGCCCGCGAGCACGATGAACAGCGGAGTCGTATCGACGCCGCCGTAGTACAGCGCGAACGGCACCTCGCCCGTCGCGGCCATCTCGCTGCGGCGGAACTCGTGCATGATCTTGCCGGGCTCCGCGTCGCGGAACGCGGAGGTCTCGCGCGCCTGATGTTCGGCGAGAAAACGCAGCACGCCGCGCGCGAGCGACGGCTGCAGCCACAGCATCTGCAGCGACGTGATGATCGCGTCGCGGCCGAACGGCGTCGAGAACCACGGAATGCCCGCATACGGGTACGGCCCCGTGTCGAGCTGCGTCGTGAGCAGCCCGAGATCCGCGAGCGAACGATCGAGCCAGGCGTCGAACAGCGGATTGCCGGTGTTCACGCGCGCCATCGACTCGCGCCGTGCCCGCATCTCGCGATGCACGCCGACCAGCGCGGTGCGCAGCGCGACGCGGCCGCATCCGGGCCCTTCGGCCTGCACGGGCCCGAGCGTCGCATCGACGGTCAGGTAGATCGACACGCACGCCTGCGCCGCAATCGTCAGCGTGTAGTCGGCGCGATCGACCGACAGCGCGTCGGGCGCCGGCGAGAAATGCACGGTCACGTTGCGCTCCACGCTGTCGAGGCCGTCGTAGCGCAGCCGCACCGCGCCCGCGTCGACGCGCGGCGCGCCCACCGTGCCGCGCTTCGGCCGCTGCGTGCCGCGCACTTCGAACATGTCCTTGAAATCGGCCGCGAACGACAGCGACAGCGGCACCTCGGCTTCGCTCGCGCCGTAGTTCGTCAGCGTCAGCGCTTCGTACAGCACGTCGCCCGCCAGCACGCGCGTGCGCTCGATATGGATCACGCCCTCGGGCGTCTCCTTGCCGCCGAGCGGCGGCAGCGGGCGGTTCGTCAGGTGCGCGGTGAACGACGCGTTGTCGGCGCTCGTCGCGCCCGACAGCAGCGACGGCGCGCGGCCGCCGAACGTCAGGCGCCATTTCGACAGCACGCGCATGTCGTCGACGAACAGGCCGTCGTCATGCCCGCCGATGTCGCCGAGCGCATCGCTGACCACGAACGCGTCGCCGGATTTCAGCACGTACTGGTTGTTGCGCGCGAGGACCTGCTGATCGGCTTCGGGCGCGATGAAGGCGGGACCCGACGCGATGGTCGGGGCAATCGGCGCGACTTGCGGCGCCTGCGTCGTCGTGGCTTCGGCGTGATTCGGCATCGATGCTCCTGTGTCGAGGCGCAACGCGCGGTGCGCGTCGCGTGTTTCGCACAGGATAGGCCAGAACGGCGAACGTGCGCAGCGACGAAACGGCCGCGGCGCGAGGCGACGTTGCTTCGTCGCCTCGCGCCGCGTACGGGCACGTCAGTTGCCGGTCAGAATTTCCACAGGATGTTGCCGAGGATCGCGTTGTCGCGCACGCCGCTGCCGTATTGGCCGCTGTACGTGAGGCCGAGCGTCAGGCGCTTCGTGATGTTCGCGTCGATGCCGGCCTCGAGCACCGCGCTGTCGCGCGCAATCGGCACGCCCGACACCTGGAACGACGTGCCGCCGTTCGCGAACGTGAACGCCGACGACGGCCGCACGTTGCCGAACGCATGCCGCCAGCCGACCGTCCCGCGCGCGGTGAACGTGCCGCTCGCGATCGAGCCGAGCTGCGACGCCGCACGCACGCCGAGCGTCGAGAAGCCGACGTGGGTCGTCTCGCCGCCGGCGCGCAATGCGGCCGCGCCGCCGGTTTCCGTATAGCCGTCGGTATGCAGGTTCACATACGCGAGGCCCGCGAACGGTTCGATCGCGACCGGCCCGACCGGCAGCGCGTAGCCGACTTCGCCGAACACCTGCGCCGAATGCGCGTTGTAGCCGGCCGAATCGTGATCGGAGAAGCCCGCGAAGCCCGGATAGCGGTCGCTGTTGATGCGATACCACGTGTACGACGCGCCGCCGCGCACGCCGAGCGCGCCATACTGCGCGCCGCCGTACAGCGACACGTAGTAGCTGTTCACCGCCGCCGACGAACTCTGGTCGTTGTCGAGCGAGCTGTGCGTGACGCCCGCGGCCAGGCCCGCGCGCCACTTGTCGTTGAGCGCCATGTCGGCGCCGGCGATGAAGCCCGTCATGCTGCGGTTGATCGACGATGCGTTGCCGTCGCCTCCGAGCCGGCTGCGGCCGCCGAACGCCTGCCCCCAGACGACGGGCTGATAGGGCGTCCCGCCGTAGCACCCGGCGCGCGAACCGATCCGGCGTTCCGGCGGCAGCGTCGGATCGGCCACGCCGGCCGTGTTGTCGCCGCACAGCGCGGCGCCGCCCGACGACAGGGCCGCGAGCGGGCCCGATCCGGGCGCGAGGCCCTGACGGACGCGATCGGTCACCGCGTCGCGCACATAGCGGCTGTCGAGCAGCAGCATGCTCTTCAGGCTCGCCTGCAGTTCGCCGCCGAGCAGCCCGTACGCGCGGCGTGCGGTCGGCGCGTCGGTCGTCAGCACCGTGTCGTACAGCGGATTGCCGGCGCCGAGCGCGGCCACCGCGGTCGCGACCGAGCGCTGGTTCGGCGTCGTCGCGACGTCGGGCAGCGCGGTGCCGTTCTGAGCCAGTTGCAGATACACGTGACCCGGATCGTAGCTGAGGGTCGGCGTCAGGAACGCATAGTTCGCGCTCACCTGGGCGAACGCGCCCTGCACGCCCGACGACGCGCTGAGGATCGTGTACGTCGTGCCCGGCTGATAGGTGCTCTGGTTCGCGAGCACCTGCACGGTGCCGCCGTTCAGCGTCGCCGTGCCGCTCGCCGCGAGGCTGCCGCTTTGCTGCGGCGTGGCGGCGACCTGGAACGTCGAACCCGGCTGGAACGTGACGTTGCCGCCCACGTTCAGCGCCGCGCCCGGCTGCGTGGCGGCCGCCGTCGCGCCGCCCTGCACCACGAGGCCGCCGATCGTGCCGGTGCCCGTCACCGTCGCGCCGTTCTGCACGGTGACGGTCGACTGGCCGAGCGAACCGTTGACGGCAAGCGTGCCCGCGCTGACCGTGGTCGGGCCGCTCAGCGTGCTCGTGCCGGTCAGCGTCAGTTGCCCGCTGCCGGCCTGCGTCAGCGAGCCGGTGCCGGACAGCACGCTCGCGATCGTCACGTTGCCCGATTGATTGACGACCAGCGCACCGTTGTCGACGACGTCGCCGGCCACGCTGCCCGACGTGCCGCCGTTGCCGAGCTGCAGCGTGCCGCCGGCTGCGATCGTGGTGCCGCCCGTGTACGTGTTGCCGCCGGTCAGCACCTGCGTGCCGCTCGCCACCGTCACGCCGCCCGAGCCGCCGATCGTGCCGCCGAACGTGCTGCTGCCGCTGCCGTTCAGCGCCAGCGCGTTCGCACCGAGATTCACGTTCGTGCCGGCCGCGCCCGACAGCCCGCCGATCGTTTGCGCGCCGGTCGCACCGCTCACGTCGAACGTCGCGCCCGTGCCCGCGAGATTCACCGCGCCCGTCGACGCGAGGCTGCCGCCCGCGCCGAGTGCGAGCGTGCTGCCGCCGTTGATCGTCGTGCCGCCCGTGTACGTGTTCGCGCCCGTCAGCGTCTGCGTGCCCGTGCCAGCCAGCGTCACGCCGCCCGTCCCGCCGATCACGCCGCCGAACGTACCGTTGCCGCTGCCGTCCAGCGTCAGCGCATTCGCGCCGAGATTCACGTTCGTGCCGGCCGCGCCGATCAGTGCGCCGATCGTCTGCGCGCCCGATGCGCCGCTCACGTCGAACGTCGCCCCCGTGCCCGCGAGATTCACCGCGCCGGTCGATGCCAGGCTGCCGCCCGCGCCGAGCGCCAGCGTGCTGCCGCCGTTGACCGTCGTGCCGCCTGTGTACGTGTTCGCGCCCGTCAGCGTTTGCGTGCCGGTGCCAGCAAACGTCACGCCGCCCGTCCCGCCGATCGCGCCGCCGAACGTACCGTTGCCGCTGCCGTTCAGCGTCAGCGCATTCGCGCCGAGATTCACGTTCGTGCCGGCCGCGCCGCTCAGCGTCCCGAGCGTCTGCGCGGCCGTCGCGCCGCTCACGTCGAACGTCGCGCCCGCACCCGCGAGGTTCAGCGCGCTGCCCGACGCGAGGCTGCCGCCCGCGCCGAGTGCGAGCGTGCTACCACCGTTGATCGTCGTGCCGCCGGTATACGTGTTCGCGCCCGTCAGCGTCTGCGTGCCCGTGCCGGCGACGGTTACACCGCCCGTCCCGCCGATCGTGCCGCCGAACGTACCGTTGGTGCCGCCATTCAGCGTCAGCGCATTCGTGCCGAGGTCGACGTTCGTGCCGGCCGCACCGGTCAGCGTGCCGATCGTCTGCGCGCCGGTCGCGCCGCTCAGATTGAGCGTCGCACCGGCGCTGGCGAGGTCCACCGCGCCGGTCGATGCGAGGCTGCCGCCCGCGCCGACTGCGAGCGTGCCGCCGCCGCTGATCGTCGTGCCGCCCGTATACGTGTTGGCGCCCGTCAGCGTCTGCGTGCCGCTGCCGGCCAGCGTCAGGCCGCCGGTGCCGCCGATCGCGCCGCCGAACGTGCTGCTGCCGTTGCCGTTCAGCGTCAGCCCGTTGCCGCCGAGGTTCACGTTCGTGCCGGCCGCGCCGGTCAGCGTGCCGAGCGTCTGCACGGCCGTCGCGCCGCTCAAGTCGAACGTCGCCCCCGCGCCCGCGAGGTCCAGCGTGCTGCCGGACGCAAGGCTGCCGCCCGCGCCGAGCGCCAGCGTGCTGCCGGCGCCGATCGTCGTGCCGCCCGTATAGGTGTTCGCGCCGGTCAGCGTCTGCGTGCCGGTACCCGACAACGTGAGACTGCCGGTGCCGCCGATCACCCCGCCGAACGTGCCGCTGGCCGTGCCGCCGAGCGTCAGTGCGTTGCCGCCCAGGTTGACGTTGGTTCCCGCGACGCCCGACAGCGCGCCGAGCGTTTGACCGCCTGTCGCGCCGCTCAGGTCCAGTGCCGCGCCCGCGCCGGCAAGGTTCATCGTGCCGGTCGATGCCAGGCTGCCGCCCGCGCCGAGCGCCAGCGTCCCCGCGTTGATCGTCGTGCCGCCCGTATAGGTGTTCGCGCCGGTCAGCGTCGTGGTCGCCGCCCCGTCCTTCACGAGGCTGCCCGCGCCGGAAATCGCACCGCCCAGCGTGAGGCTGTTGCTGCCCCCCAGTGTCAGCGCGGCGCCCGTGCCGAGATTGACCGCATTGCCGACCGACAACGCGGCGTTCGTATCGAGCGTCGCCGCGCCGCCGACGGTCAGCGCACCGGAACCGAGCGCGCCGCCGTTGCCGAGCACGAGGCTGCCGCTATTGAGGTTCGTGCCGCCGGTGTAGACATTTGTGCCGGTCAGCGTCTGCGTGCCGGTGCCCGCCAGCGTCAAGCTGCCCGTACCGCCGATCACCCCGCCGAACGTGCCGCTGGCCGTGCCGCCGAGCGTCAATGCGTTGCCGCCCAGGTTGACGTTCGTTCCCGCGACGCCCGACAGCGCGCCGAGCGTTTGACCGCCTGTCGCGCCGCTCAGGTCCAGTGCCGCGCCCGTGCCGGCAAGGTTCATCGTGCCGGTCGATGCCAGGCTGCCGCCCGCGCCGATCGCCAGCGTCCCCGCGTTGATCGTCGTACCGCCCGTATAGGTGTTCGCGCCGGTCAGCGTCGTGGTCGCCGCCCCGTCCTTCACGAGACTCCCCGCGCCGGAAATCGCCCCGCCCAGCGTGAGGCTGTTGCTGCCCCCCAGCGTCAGCGCGGCGCCCGTGCCGAGATTGACCGCGTTGCCGACCGACAACGCGGCATTCGTATCGAGCGTCGCCGCGCCGCCGACGGTCAGCGCGCCGGAACCGAGCGCACCGCCGTTGCCGAGCACAAGGCTGCCGCTATTGAGGTTCGTGCCGCCCGAGTAGGTGCTCGCGCCATTCAGCGTCTGCGTGCCGGAGCCGGCCAGCGTCAGGCTGCCGGTGCCGCCGATCGCCCCGCTGAACGTGCCGCTCGCCGTCCCGCCCAGCGTGAGCGCGTTGCCGCCCAGCGTCACGTTCGTCCCGGCGACACCCGACAGCGCCCCGATCGACTGCGCGCCGGTCGCGCCGCTCACGTCGAGCACCGCACCCGCGCCTGCCAGGTTCACGCTGCCGGTTGCCGACAGGCTGCCGCCTCCGCCGATCGCCAGCGTGCCGGCATTGATCGTCGTGCCGCCCGTGTAGGTGTTTGCGGCGGTCAACGTCGTCGTCGCCGCGCCGTCCTTCACCAGACTGCCCGCGCCGGTGATGCCGCCGCTCAGCGTCAGCGCGTTGCTGCCGCCCAGTGTCAGCGCGGAGCCGGTAGCGAGGCCGATCGCGTTGTTGACCGACAGGCTCGCGCTCGTATCGAGCGTTGCCGCGCCGCCGACGGTCAACGCACCCGTGCCGAGCGCCGCATTGTTGCCGAGCACCAGCCCGCCTGCATTCAGCGTCGTGCCGCCGGCGTAGGTGTTCGCGCCGGACAGCGTCAAGGTCGCCGCGCCGTTCTTCACGAGACCGCCGCCACCCGCGACCACGCCACCCAGGCCGAGATCGGTGCTGCCGCCAAGCGTCAGCGTGGTGCCCGTCGCGATGTTGACGTCGTTGGCCAACGACACGTTGGCCGTCCCATCGAGCGTCGACGACCCGTTGACGTTCACCGCGCCGAGGCCGAGCGACGTATTGCTGCCG
This sequence comes from Burkholderia sp. CpTa8-5, assembly GCF_017815045.1. Taxonomy (NCBI): domain Bacteria; kingdom Pseudomonadati; phylum Pseudomonadota; class Betaproteobacteria; order Burkholderiales; family Burkholderiaceae; genus Burkholderia; species Burkholderia sp. CpTa8-5. The sequence continues at coordinate 52,328 of NZ_JAGIQD010000019.1, read as the reverse complement.
ACGACGAGGTTGCCGCCGTTCAGGTTCGTGCCGCCCGTGTACGTGTTCGCGCCCGTCAGCGATTGCGTGCCGGTACCCGACAGCGTCAAGCTGCCGGACCCGCCGATCGTGCCGGCATAGGTCGCATTGACGCTGCCGCCGAGCGTCAGCGAATTGGCGCCGAGGTCCACGTTCGTGCCGGCCGCGCCGGCCAGCGCACCGATCGTCCGCCCGCCCGCCGCAGTGCTCAGGTCGAACGTTGCGCCCGCACCGGTCAGGTTGACCGTGCCGGTCGCCGACAGACTGCCGGCCCCGCTCAGCGCGAGCGTGCCGCTGTTGATGGTCGTGTCGCCCGTATACGTGTTCGCGCCGGTCAGCGTCGTGGTTGCCGCGCCATTCTTCGTGAGGCCGCCGCTTCCGCTGATCGTGCCGGTCAGCCCGAGATCGTTGCTGCCGCCGAGCGTCAGCGTCGAGCCGGTCGCGAGATTGACCGTGTTGGCGAGCGTCACGTTCGTGCTCGTGTCGAGCGACGCCGACGCGTTGACGTTCAGCACGCCGGTGCCGAGCGCCGAATTGTTGCCGACCACCAGGCCGCCGGCGTTCAGGTTCGTGCCGCCCGTGTAGCTGTTCGCGCCGGACAGCGTCAGCGTGCCGCCGTCGTTCTTCGTCAGCGCGCCGCCACCCGACACCGTGCCGGACAGCGTCAGCCCGGTCGCGCCCTGCACCGTCAGGCCGCCCACGCCGAGCGACACGTTGTTGGACACGTCGAGCCCCGCCGTGCCCGCCTGCAACGCACCGCCGCTGCCCGTGACGGTACCGGTGCCGAGCGACGCGTTGTCGTTGATGATCGCCACGCCGCCCGTCAGCGTCGCGTCCTGCGCGGTGGACGCGCCGTTGATCGTCCAGTTGCCGCTCGTGACGTCGAGGTGATTGAAGTTGATGTAGTTGTTGACCGCGATCGTGCCGTTCGCCGCGACGCCTTGCTGCAGGTTGAGCGTATTGTTGCCGCCCGCGCCGCCATCGACGACGCCGGTTGCCGCCACGCCGAGCGTGACCGGGCCGACCGTGATGTTGAACGCGCCGCCGGTGCCGCCGGCCGTATTGACCGACGAGCCCGTCACGGCATTGAACGTATTCGTGCTGTTCGCCCCCATCGACACGCCGCCGTTGATCGTGCCCGAGTTGGTGAACGTATTGCCCTGTCCCGGTGTGCCGCTCGAACCCAGCGACACGCGACCGGTGATCGTCCCGCTGTTCGTCATGTTGACCGTGCCGCCGCCGTACGCGGCGACCACCGGCGCATCGGCGCCGACGAGGGTCGCGCCGACCAGCGGGGAGGAGCCGATCGTACCCGTGTTCGTAATCGTCGACGTGCCGCCCGTACCGTTTTGAACCGACAGCGCCATGCCCGTCACGCCGCTGATCGCCACGCCGGTCGAGCCCATCATCGTGCCGTTGTTGGTCACGGTGGTGGTGCTCGCCGCCGCGTTGCCGATCACCGTACCGCTCGACAGCACGCCGAGCCCGGAGCCGAGCGCCGACGGGTCGATCGTGCCGTTGTTGGTCAGCGTGACGTTACTGCCGGTCAACGACATCGCCGTGCCGCCGACACCGAGCAACACGCCGACGCTTGCACCGGGATTGACCGTCGCGTTCACGTTGTTGGCGCTGTTCGAATAACTGGGCGCCAGCGGATTCGCGACGCCGGAACAGGTCACCGTGGTGCCCGCCGTGCTGCAGGTCGCATAGGCGGGGACAATGCCCGCGCCCGACAGCGCCAGAAACACGCCGGTGGGCAACAGCAGTCTCGGAAACGGCTCACTCGCTTTTTTCGGACGGACAGGGTTCATGCTTTCCCTCTTTATTGATTTCGGCTTTGGTATTGGTATTGCGGCCGCAACGGCGGGCACGCGGCAGAAAATCGCGGATAAAAGCGTCCTCCCCGGCAATCGCGATGCGCTGTCGGTTTATTCGTGATGATTTTTTTGATCGGCCCGGGAATGCAGCTGCGGAACTAGTCGAATGACATGATGGCGGCCCCTGGTTTCTGCAGCGACTTTCTGGTTGATTTGATTACTACGCGCTTTCGTCAGACTAGGCTATATCAAAGTCAAACCGTTTTCCAGTCGATATTTTCCCATCGGATCAATGGCCGACGATTATGTATTTTTTTTACTTTCTGACAGACGCGCAGCAATAACACGCGACACACTCTTCGCCGGCTTGCCTTGATTTTTCGCAAAGACAATAGCTGTGCCGCATCGGTGGAAACACCGATATATCGCCCTGACTCAACACACGGGGATTTTGCGGTGCAATATTTTCACCGCGATGAATGATCCATTTAGATAACCAACATCCGCCTAATAAATCGATCGGATCTGGATTATGGAACTGTCGGCGAAATTGTTTTGATTTTCAGCCTCGCAAGGCATCTGAAACGCGAATCGTTATTATTTATTCGGTGCCTGTGACACTCGCGCGGCCGGCGCGAGACGACAGGAAACCGGAGAAACAACGAAACCGCCCGCACCGGAAGCGCGCGCTTCCGGGCCGCCCCGTCACGAAAACAGGCTCATCAGATAAAGCATCGGTCGAAACGACACCGGCCGCGCATCGGGATTGATCCACAACCGCACCGCATACACCGCGTAGGCCGGCACCTCGCGCCAGCTCGAATAGACGTCGCGCCACTGGAAGCGGCGCGGATACGCGGCGGAGATGTTCGACCGCGCAATGCCGACGCGCTCGAACGCGAGGCGCGCCCGCGCGAGGTGGTAATACTGGCTGACGATCAGCACGCGCGACAGGCGATGTGCGCGCAGGTAGGCCAGCGTGTGCTGCGCGGTCGCGAGCGTGTTGTCGCCCTGGTCGTCGACGGCGATCCGGTCCGCCGGCACGCCGCGCGCGACGAGGTAGTCGCGCATGGCCGTCGCCTCGTTCAGCCCGGGCCCGTCGATCGCGCCGCTGACCAGAAACGCCGGGCAGTGCCCCGCGCGGTAACAACGCACGCCGACATCGAGCCGGGCCGCGAGCACGGGCTTCGGCGCGCCGGTTGCGTCGAGCGCGTTGCCGAAGATCACGGCGACGTCCGCCGGGTCGCTCGGCATCCGCATGCCATGGACGACGATCGCGGCGGCCGCCGCGACCCAGACGCACGCGACGACGGCCAGCACGCGGCCGGCCCGGGCCGCGAAGCCCCGTTTGGTTCGATATTTCAAGGTATTCGGTCTCTCAGGTGTCGTCGGGCGCGTCGGCCGGCCCGGCCCCGAACGGGCGCGTCACGCTAGCACGGCGCGCCCGTGCCTGTCCATGCGATGGACCGATGCCGGCCAAGCGGGCCGGCCATTGGGAGATCGAAAGAAGGTGAAGGCGTGCGCCGGGCCGTGGCCGGCAGCACCGCCCGGCTCAATCGGCCGGGCACATCGCGAGCCGCCCCATCGCCTCGCCGGCGCCGCGCACCGCGCAGGTGGCCGGCTCGTCGGCGATCCGCGCGACCAGCCCGGTCTCGTCGTACAGCAGGCGTTCGAGATCGGCGAGCAAAGCGCCGCCGCCGGTCAGCACCACGCCGCGATTCGCGATGTCGGTCACGAGTTCGGCCGGCGCGTTTTCCAGCACCGACTTCACCGCGCCGATCACCTGCTTGAGCGGTGCGGCCAGCGCGTCCGCGACGTCGTGATTGGACAGCTCGACCGAGCGCGGCAGGCCGTCGCCGATGCTGCGGCCGACGGCGCGGGTCGACGTGCGCGGCACCGCGCTGGTGGCCGAGCCGATCGTCTTCTTCACGTGCTCGGCCGTCTGTTCGCCGAGCAGCACGCCGTACAGGTTGCGGACGTGGTTGACGATCGCCGCGTCGAACTGGCTGCCGCCGACGCGGATCGCCTCGCGGTAGACGATGCCGCCGAGTGCGACGACCGCGACTTCGGTCGTGCCGCCGCCGATGTCGATGACCATCGAGCCGACCGGCTCGGTCACCGGCAAACCCGCGCCGAGCGCGGCCGCCAGCGATTCCTCGATCAGTTCGACCTCCGATACGCCGGCCGCGAACGCGGCCTCGCGGATCGCGCGGCGCTCGACGGCCGTCGCGTCGGACGGCACGCACAACGTGACCTCGACCCGGCGGCTGAAGCGCGAGCGGGTGCGCGACATGTCGATGAAGCTGCGGATCATCTGCTCGGCGGCGTGCGCGTCCGCGATCACGCCGTGCCGCATCGGCCGCACGGCTTCGAGATGCCCCGGTTCGCGGCCGAGCAGCGCCTTCGCGAGCTCGCCGACGGCCTCGAGCGTCGGCCGCGCGTCGCTCGCGCCGCCCTTGCGGAAGCAGACGACCGACGGCTGGTTCAGCACCACGCCGCGTTCGTGCGTATAGATCCGCGTACTCGCCGTTCCCGGGTCGATCGCAACGGGTTGCGCAAACAACTTTCCGAACAGCGGTGTCGACATATCAAACCTTTGTGAGGGAACGGGCCGGGACAGCCGCGCCGCACATTTTGCCGCGCGTCCATGCCGCCCCATCACGAGCTTAGCGGCAAATCGTTCCGATACTTTAGGCAATTCCGATGATTTTTTCGCGACGGAATGGCCGGATGGGGCGTTTCGGGCACGTCCGGCCACGCAACGGCCGCTCGCGTCGGGCCTGTAAAACACGGTAATCTCTCGGTCTTGCCTGCTCCCGGCAGGCCTCAGACGCACGATCACGCCAGGTATGTTCACCATGACAGCGACCGTTTCCTTCCGCTGGGCGCCGGTGCGCCCGCTCTGCACGACGCTCGTTGCCTTCTGGTGCTGCACGGTCTCCGCGCAACCGCTGCCGGCCGCCGGACCCGCCGCCGCCCAGACCGCTGCCGTCAACGCGCCGGCTGCGCCCGCGCCCGCCGCACCCGCTGCGGCGGCGCACACCTGCGCGGCCGACGGCGGCCCGGCCGGCCGGCCGTCGATCGGCCTCGTGCTGTCCGGCGGGGGCGCGCGCGGCTACGCACACCTCGGTGTCCTGAAAGTACTGGAGGACAACCGGATTCCGATCGACTGCATCGCGGGCACCAGCATGGGCGCCGTGGTCGGCGGCCTGTACGCGAGCGGGATGGCGGCCGACGAGATGCAGAAGCGGCTGTCGGAGGTCAACCTGGCGGATATCGCGTTCGACGTGACGGACCGCGCGGACCTGCCGCAAACCAGCCGCGAAGACGAACGCCTGTACATCAACGGGCTGACGCTCGGCTTCGGCAAGAAAGGCGTCAAGGCGCCGGTCGGCCTCGTACAGGGCAACCGGCTGCAGGCGCTGCTCGCGAACTGGACGGCCGCCGTGCCGACCAACCAGCCGTTCGACCAGCTGCCGATCCCGTACCGCGCGGTCGCGACCGACCTGCAGACGGGCCAGATGGTCGTGCTCGACCACGGCTCGCTGCCGCTCGCGATTCGCGCGAGCATGGCGATGCCGGGCCTGTTCGCGCCGGCCGAGATCAACGGGCGCGCGCTCGTGGACGGCGGGCTCGTCAGCAACCTGCCCGTCGACACCGCGCGGCAGATGGGCGCAAGCGTCGTGATCGCCGTCGACATCGGCTCGCAACTGCGCCCGCTCGACGCGCTCGCGTCGCCGGCCGACGTGATGCAGCAGATGGTCGGCATCCTGATCCGCCAGAACGTGACCGCGCAGCGCAAGCAGCTCGACGCGCAGGACGTGCTGCTCACGCCGGACCTCGGCGCGCTCGCGTTCACCGATTTCCAGAACGCGAAGCAGGCGATCGCCGCCGGCGAGATCGCCGCGACCGCGGCGCTGCCGAAGCTGCGGCGCTTCGCGCTCACGCCGGAACAGTACGCGGCCTACCGGTCCGCGCACGCGCAGCCGCTGCCGCCGCCGATCCGCATCACGCGCATCGACATCAAGACCAGCGGCGGCGTGCCGAAGCGCGTCGTCAGCAACGCGCTGCACGTGAAACCCGGCGACATCTACGATCCGAAGACCGTCAGCCAGGATCTGCTCGGACTCACGACGGGCGGCAACTTCGAGAGCGTCACGCAGCAGATCGTGAGCCGCGGCGACGACAACGTGCTCGAGATCGACGCGCGCGAGAAGTACTGGGGGCCCAACTTCCTGCTGTTCGGGCTCGGCATGTCGAGCAGTTCGACCGACGAGGGCGGCTTCCGCCTGCACGTCGGCTACCGGCGGCCGTGGCTCACGGAGTCGGGGCTGGAATTCCGCGCGGACACGACGATCGGCAGCGACCTGCAGTCGGCGCGCGTCGAATTGCGCCAGCCGCTGTCGACCGCGTACGGCGTGTACCTGTCGCCGTACGCGGAATACCAGCGTCGCTACGCGAACCTGTACGACGACTCCGGCGACGTGAAGATCACGCAGTACCTGATGCAGACGGCGCGCGCCGGGATCGACCTCGGCCTGCCGATCGCGCGGCTCGGCGATTTCCGCGTCGGCCTCGGTTACGTGACCGGGCACGGCTCGCCGACCTACAACCTGCCGTTCGACGACGGCAGCGGCCAGAGCCTGCTGTGGCCGAGCTTCACGTCCCAGGCGCTGGTCGCGCGGGCGCGGCTCGTCATCGATCAGCTCGACGATCCGATGTTCCCGCGCAAGGGTTATTTCGGCGAACTGCGGGTCGACCGCTCGCTGGTGTCGCGCAACGGCGGCTCGGCGCAGGAATTCGCCGACGGGATCAGCAACGCGCCTTATACCGAGATCTACGGCAAGGCGATGATCGCGCAGCAGTTCGGCCGGCACAGCGTCAGCGCGACGATCGAAGGCGGCAAGAGCATCGGCGGCACCAACCTGATCAACGCGTTCAACTTCACGCTCGGCGGCTTCCAGCATCTGTCCGCCTATGCGGCCGATCAGCTGAACGGCAACGAGCTCGCGTACGGACAGATCACGTACATGAACCAGTTGATGACGTTCAACGCGTCGCCGATCAAGGCGCTGTCGGTCGGCGCCAGCGCGGAAGTCGGCAACGTGTGGTCGAGCGGCCAGCAGATCGGCGGCGGCGCGCTCAAGCAGAGCTATACGTTCTTCACGAGCCTGTCGACCGCGTTCGGGCCCGTCTATATCGGCGTGGCGCTCGCGCCGGGCGGCCGACGCAACTTCTACCTGCAGCTCGGCCGCACCTACTGAGCCTGCGCGGATGCCGCTTCGGCGGCGTCCGTGGCGGCGTCGCGCCCTGCGCGCTCGCCGGCAGCCTGCGCCTTCACGATTACCGCGTGCCGAGCATCGCGCGACGTCGCGCTAGACCGGCCAGCTGATCTCGAACCGCGCGCCGCCGAGCTCGACCGGATCGACGACCGCGATCCGGCCGTTGTGCGCGTGGAGCACCTGCCGCGTGATCGACAGGCCGAGCCCGTAGCCGCCGGTGCGACGGTCGAGACGCACGAACGCGTCGAAGATCCGTTCGCGCTCGCTTTCGGGCACGCCCGGGCCGTCGTCCTCGACGAAGATCCCGATGTTGCCGTGCACGAGCGCGATCCCGACGACGATCCGCGCGTTCGCGTACTTGCTCGCGTTGCGCAGCAGGTTGCGCATCGCATACGACATCAGCCGCCGGTCCATCTTCACGCGCAGATCCGATCCGATCGCGACGCGGGCCTCGATCGTACGGTCCGGATACAGCAGTTGCGCGTCGTTCACCTGGTGCTCGAACCACGCGACCGGCGCGGTCATCTCGAGGTTCGACTGCAGCGAGCTGTATTCGAGCCGCGCGTACGTCAGGCTCATGTCGATCAGCTCCTCGAGCTCGGTCACGTCCTGCGCGATGCTCTCGAGCGCACCCTGGTATTCGGCCGCCGAACCGGGTTCGCGCAGCATTTCGAGTGCAAAGCGCACGCGCGCGAGCGGCGTGCGCAGTTCATGCGAGATCCCGTTCGTCAGATCGCGCTGCGCGGCGATCAGCCGCTCCATGCGCATCGCGAGCGCATTCAGCGTGCGCGCGAGCGGGCCGATGATCACGCTGTGCGATTCGCGGGCGCGCGTGTTGAAACGCCCGCCGGTGAAGTCGATCGCACGCTCGCGCACCATCACGAGATCCGACCAGACCGGCCGCATCCACCGGTACGCGGCGAGCGCGGGCGCGGTGAACACGAACGCCAGCACGATCCAGATGTCGCCCGGCAACGCGTCGAACGCGTGCCACACGACCTGCGGCGACAACACGACGCACAGCGCGAGCGCGGGCACCAGCGCGGTGAGCAATACGAGGCCGAGCAGATGCAGGTAGGTGCGCACGTACAGGCGCGACCAGCTCGGAATGCGGTCGGCGCGCGTGTCGGTCCACGCGCGGCGGAAATGCAGCCAGCGCCATTTGACGTAGCGCAGCGTCGGCAACGGCGGTGCATCGGGGTGCGAACGGGTTCGTCGAATCATCGCGGCTCCCGGCCGGCGGGCGGAATGCCCGCGCGGAACGTGACGGCGTCGCGCGAGCGCGGCGTCATTCCCACGCGTGCTTGCTGAATTGATAACCCTTGCTGCGGATCGTCTTGATCCGCTGCGGGTTGCTCGCGTCATCGCGCAGCTTGCGGCGCAGCTTCGAGATGCGCCCGTCGATCGTGCGGTCGAGGCCGTCGAATTCGACGCCGCGCAACTGCAGCATCAGATCGTCGCGGCTGACGACTTCGCCCGCATGACACACGAGCGCCCACAGCAGGTCGAATTCGGCCGACGTCAGATCGGGCGTGCTGCCGTCGGGCAGCACGACGGTGCGGTCGGTGCGGTCGATCGAGAACTTGCCGAACGCGTAGCGCTCCGGCTGCGGCGCGGTGCTCTCGGCCGCGCGCGCGGGCGCGCGGCGCAGTTGTGCCTTGATCCGCGCGAGCAGGATGCGCGGCTCGACCGGCTTGTGCACGTAGTCGTCCGCGCCGAATTCGAGGCCGAGCAGCTCGTCGAAGGGCTCGTCGCGCGCCGTCACCATGATGATCACGCCGTCGTACTGCTTGCGCGCCTCGCGGCAGATTTCGAAGCCGTCCTTGCCCGGCAGGTTCACGTCGAGGATGACGAGATCGGGACGAATGGACAGGATCGCCGGCACCGCGGCGTCACCATGCAGCACGGTGTCGACTTCATAGTCGTTCTTGCGCAGGTAGCCGGCGATCAGCGTGGACAAGCGGGTGTCGTCTTCGACGAGCAGGATGCGAAAAGACATGGGCGGCGGTCGGATCATCGAGGAAGCCGCGGGGGGCGCCGGCGGGTGCCGGACGCCGGCCCTCGGCCGAAACGTACCGCATGATACTGCGCCCGCCGCTCACCTGTTTGGCGGTCTTGAAAATAAGGGCGGGATTCCGGCCGCGCTTGACGAATCGACGCCGGGACGGTTCCATACGGGCTCGCCGGAATCCCGGCTCTGCTTCTACCCTGCCTGACGTGATGAATTACCAGACGATTCTTGAACGCATCCACACCGAACTCGCCCCCTGGATCGGCCAGGGCCGGGTCGCCGACTACATTCCCGAACTCGCGAAAGTGCCCGCCGACAAGTTCGGGATGGCCGTCGTGACGCTCGACGGAAACGTTTACACGGTCGGCGATGCGCAGGAGCGCTTCTCGATCCAGAGCATCTCGAAGCTGTTCGCGTGCACGCTCGCGTTTCAACTGCTGGGCGACGAGCTGTGGGAACGGGTCGGCCGCGAGCCGTCCGGCACCGCGTTCAATTCGCTGGTCCAGCTCGAAAGCGAGCGCGGCAAGCCGCGCAATCCGTTCATCAATGCGGGCGCGCTGGTCGTCACCGACGTGCTGTGCCGCCGCTTCGTGAAGGCCGAGACGGCGCTCGTCGAATTCGTGCGGCGGCTGATCGGCGCGAACGACATCGACTACGATTCGCGCGTCGCGACGTCGGAGTTGCAGCATGCGGAGCGCAACCGCGCGATGGCGCATTTCATGGCGAGCTTCGGCAACATGCAGATGCCGCCTGATACGGTGATCGACGCGTATTGCCGGCAGTGTGCGATCGAGATGAATTGCGTCGAGCTGGCCAGCGCCGCGCTGTTTCTTGCGAACGGCGGTGTCGCGCCGGCGACAGGCGAGCGGATCGTCGATTCGAGTTCCGCGAAGCGGCTGTCGGCGCTGATGCTGACCTGCGGGACCTATGATGCGGCCGGTGATTTCGTGTATCGGGTGGGGCTGCCGGCGAAGAGCGGCGTCGGCGGCGGGATCGTCGCGGTGCTGCCGGGGGAGATGGCCGTGTGCGTGTGGGCGCCGGGGTTGGATGCGAACGGGAACTCGTTGGCGGGGACACTGGCGCTGGAGTGGTTGACGACTTATTCGGGAAGGTCGATTTTTTGAGGCGTCTCAGTGGCGCACCCGGTCGTCCGGACACCTCGAATGAACATCTTTGCTTGGCGCTACGACCACCCGCTACAAGGATCCAGCGTGATGCAGGTCAAGAACGGAAATCACGTCGCTTCGACCGGCCGTACCCGGCGCGGATTCTTTCGCCCCGTGACGGTCATGGCGGCATTGAGTTTGTGCCTCCCGTTTGGCGGCGCACATGGGCAGCCGGCAGACGCCCCGCCCAACAGCACGGGGGCGTCGCAGGTCGAATCTCGAACCGAGGCAAGCCTGACCGTCACGCAAGCGCTGCAAGGCATGCTGGCGCTGATACGGGTCAGCAATCAGGTTACCGACATGACGCCCGACGCGATGCACCGCAGCTTTGGTGTGCAGACCAAAGCGACCGCCAAAGACAGCTTCGGCTACGGCCAGCGCTTGCCTGGCAACTGGGCGTTCGGTATCGAAAGGTTCGTGGTCCCGGGAAGGGGGACACAGGTGGAACTGGGCTTCGATCCGATTCCCGGAATGCAGGCTGCGCCGCTGACGGCATGCGAGCCGAACTTCGCGCAATTCACGGCAGCACTGGAATCCTTGGGGTTCAATCATCGTACTCGGTACGGCGAACACGGCCGCCGGATCTCCGAGATCTTCTGGCGTCAGGAGATCTCTGTGGAGGTAGCCCCCTATAGAGCATTCAGCGATAACGGTGAGCCATTGGGTCCGGCTTGCGTAAGAACGGTACGGGTGCGATAGATCGCCGTCACCGCGCGATGCAATTACGGCAAGCGTATGGACGAAACGCCGTGATCCTCTGCTGTCAAACACGCAGGAAATCGCTCGACTCGTGGATACCCCGAACCCAATCCGGCGAAGATTTCGCGACGCGTGGGCACGCCGGCGCCGACGTGATTGACGACGTATCGAACGACCAATTTTCCGACATTTCGCAGCGGTGACTGGAGAACGCAACGCATGAATCGGGACAACGCATCAGAAGTCACAACGTCAGCCCCCGCGCGCGCGGGCAGCAATTCCTCCTCGCCGATCCCGCCCATCGCGCCATCCAAAACCGCGCTGCTCGTCATGCACTACCAGACCGACATCCTCGGCCTCTTCCCGTCGGTCGCGCCTGAATTGCTCTCGAATACGCGCCGTCTCTGCGCTGCGGCACGCGCTGCCGGCGTCGGCGTCTGGTTCGCGAATCTGAGGTTCAGCCCCGGCTATCCGGAGGTCAGCCCGCTCAACAAGAACGGCCAGGGCATCAAGCAACTCGGCCTGTTCATCGACGATGCCCCGTGCCCTGAACTCGCCAGGCGGCCCGACGAACCGCTGATCCTGGCCCACCGCGCGAGCGTATTCTTCGGCACCGATCTGCAGGCGCGGCTCATCGCACAAGGTGTCGATACGCTGATCATGGTCGGCATCGCGTCGACCGGCGTGATGCTGTCGTCGATAGCCCACGCGAGCGACGCCGATTTCCGCCTCTACACGGTCAAGGATTGTTGCTACGACCCGGACCCGATCGTCCACGAGCATCTGTTCGCCACCGCGTTCGAATCGCGCACGACGGTGCTGTCGCTGGCGGATGCGCTGCGGCTGCTGGCGTGACAACGGACTCGTCGCACCGCCGTTCGAAACCATGCATCCGACGGCGGGCCTACCGGGTCGCCGCCCCAATCCCCGCCAAAATCAGATCGATGCCGGCCAGGAACTGCGCACGCTCGTCGTGCGCGGCCAGTTGCCCGGCCACCTTGCGCACGAACGGATACTGCGCCGGTTCGAGCTGCGCCCACCGCTCGGCCACGACCGCGACGACCTCCGACTGCCCCGTCTCGCGCGGATGCAGCCGCGCACCCGCGGCGTACTGGCCGGCCAGCCCGAAGATGTAATGCATCAGCGCCGACGCCGCGTTGAATTGCGCGGGCTCGGGCACGCCCAGCGCCTGAAGCTGCCCGCCGACGCGCTCCAGGATCCGCAGCACCGCCTGCTGCCACGGCGCCCGGAACAACTGCGCACCGACCCACGGATGCGCGCTGAACGCGTCGAACAGGCGCAGCGCGATGCGCCGGAGCGCTTGCGCCGCATCGCCGTCACGCTGCGTCGGCACGTCCGTCAGCGCAGCCGCGATCACGTGATCCGCGGCCGCCGCGAGCAGATCGTGCTTGTCGGCGACGTGCCAGTAGATCGCGCCGCTTCCGGTCGCCAGATGTGCGGCGAGCGCGCGAAACGTCAGCGCGCCCTCGCCGGCATGGTCGAGGATTCCGATCGCGGCCTCGACGATCCGCTCTTTCGACAGCGCGTCCGCGCGCCGCTCGGTCCGTTTGCTGGTTTTCATGCGCGCTAGCTTGACACATCTGGAACAGCGTTCCAATATCGCGCCGATGGAACAACGTTCCACCAGTTTCCTGACGCATGCGCAATGCCGGCGCGTACCGCCCTCTCGATCACACCGGGCTGCCTTGGCCCGAAACCGAGCCACCGATGAATCTGCCCGTTACCCATGATGTCGTGATTGCCGGAGCCGGCCCTGTCGGCCTGTTTCTCGCCTGCGAGCTGCGCCTCGCCGGTGCATCCGTGCTGGTGGTCGAGCAGGCGGACGATCCGGAATCCCCGCTGAAGCATCTCCCGTTCGGCATGCGCGGCCTGTCCGCGCCGACGATCGACGCGCTCTACCGCCGCGACCTGCTCGACGGCATCGCGCTGCCGGGCCGCGCCACGGACACCGCGCACTGGATGCAGCAAGCGCGTCGTCCGGCCGGTCATTTCGCCGGCATCCAGTTCTTCCACGACGACATCGACGCGTCACAGTGGCCGTACCATCTGCCCGGCCCGGCCGGCACGCACATGGCGACCGACATCGCGCGGATCGAATCCATGCTGACCGCCCGTGCGCACGCAACGGGCGTCGAGATTCGGCGCGGTCTGGCCGTCGAGGGCTTCGATCAGTCGGACGAGGGCGTCACGCTGCACGGAGGCGGCGAGACATTCCACGCACGCTGGCTCGTCGGCTGCGACGGCGGCCGCAGCGCGGTCCGCAAGGCCGGCGGCTTCGCGTTCGCCGGCACCGACGCCGAATTCACCGGCTACTCGATCGAAGCCGAGTTCGCCGATCCGGGCGCGCTGCTGCCGGGCCGTCACTACACGCCGGCCGGCATGTACACGTACACGCCACCCGGGACCGTCGCGCTCGTCGAGTTCGACGGCGGCACGTTCCACCGGAGCGGCCCGGTGACGCTCGAGCACGCGCAGGCCGTGCTGCGCCGCGTGTCCGGCGTCGGCGTCACGGTGACCGCGCTCCGGCTCGCCGCCACGTGGACCGATCGCGCGTACCAGGCATCGACGTACCGCGACGGCCGCGTGCTGCTCGCGGGCGATGCCGCGCACATCCACTCGCCGCTCGGCGGCCAGGGGCTCAATCTCGGGCTCGGCGATGCGATGAATCTCGGCTGGAAGCTGGCCGCGACGATCCGCGGCGACGCACCGGCCGGGCTGCTCGACAGCTACACGGACGAACGGCATCCGGTGGGCGCGCGCGTGCTCGACTGGTCGCGTGCGCAGGTCGCGCTGATGCGGCCCTCGCCGGGTTCGCGCGCGCTCGCGGCGATCATGCGCGATCTCGTCGACACGCGCGACGGCGCGACGTACTTCGCCGAACGCCTGTGGGGCGTATCGCTCGCGTACGATCCCGGCAGCGGCCATCCGCTGGTGGGCCGTAGCGTTCCGGACTTCGAACTGGCCGACGGCACGCGGCTCGGCGAACACGTCAGGCACGGCAAGGGCGTGCTGCTGGACTTCGATGCGGATCGGCCGCTTCAGGCCGTGGCAGGCCGCTGGCGCGACCGCCTCGCCTATATCGCGAGCGACGCGAAGGACCGGCTCGGATTGCGTGCGATGCTCGTGCGTCCGGACGGTTTCGTCGCGTGGGCCTGCGATGACGATGCGGACGTGGACATCGACGCCGCCACGCAGGCGGTCACGCGATGGTTCGGCGCGCCTTGCGCGGCACATTGAGCGCAGCCGCCCAACGCAGGAAGCGGATGTGTGTCGCCGAGCGCCAAACGTGCATGGGCGCCAGCAACGGCGCGCCCGACATCCTCGAATGCCCACCGCCCGCGACGTGCGCGATATCGCGCACGCCGGCCGCGCCCCTCACTTCGCGATCAACACCCCCGACGTCGGGCACGTACCCTGCGTATTGCCGTCCGTCACGAGCGACGCGGCGCTCGGAAACTGCGCGGTCGCATTCGTCTTCACCGCGATCCATGCTTCGGTGAAGTAGCTCACGCCGTTCGTCTTCGTGCATTTCAGCGACACCGCGCTGCGCGTGTTGCTGCCGAATGCGCCCTCGAACGCCGACAGCAACTGGTTACGCGTGACCGTCTTGCCCGCGTTCGCCTGCAGGAATGCGTTGAACGACGTGTTGCCCAACCGGCTGATCATGCCCGACGCCTGGTTCCAGTACGCATCGGGCGTCGCCGAATTCGAACAGGTGCCGTGCTTGAACCACTCGTGCTTGTCGAGACACGATGCGACGCCAGGCATGTATGTCGACAGCGTATTGCGCGTTGCGCTGCTGATCGGGTACGCGTCCATGCTGCACCACTGGTGCGCGTTGTCGAGGTCGATGTCGTTCTGCGGCACGCCGCAGTAGAACGGCTGGTTGCCGTCGTAGCGGTTCGGCCACAGCCCGTGCAGCGACAGGCTCGTCGCCGCATACGAGCCGGCGAGGTTCGTGCATTCCGGTGTGTCGTGCGACGCGCAGAAGCCGGGCTCCCACGACGCGGCGAGCAACAGGTAGTCGTAGCTGGTCTGCGCGGCGGCGTGCAGTGAAACGGAAGCGACGGCGAGTGCGGCAGCGGCGCGGGCGAGCGTCTCGAGCATGGCGTGTTTCCTCGGAAAAGGCTTGCGGTCGCGGGATGCGCCGCAAGATTGTCGAATGTCTGCCCGCGATTGTTGCTGCCGCAACATGGCACGAATGTGAAGGTGCACGAAAGAATGCGCGGTTCGCTCAGGTGCCGAGCTGCGTGCACGCGCGCGCCGACGCTTCGGGGCCCTCGAGCGAGAGAATCTGCCACACGCCGACGCTGACGCGCCGGCGCGCCGCCATCGACGGATCGGCCAGCAACGCCTCGACACGCTGCGCGGCGTCGGGCGCCTTCTGCTTCAGCGCCGCGTGGTGCCGCGCCCGCGCCGCCGGCTCCGGTTCGTACACGTCGCACAGACGCACCATGCCGGCGAGGCCGGCCAGCGTATCGTCCTTGTCGATCGCGGCCGGCTCGACGGGCGCGAGCCCGTCGCGCTCCGCCGGCGGCAGCTTGTTGCGCGCGCCTTCGTCGATCGCCGTGGCGGAAGCCGGCGGCAGGCCGCCGATCGCTGCGACGATCCGGCTGCCGGCGGCGATCATGTCGCCCTGGCACGCGATCTTTTCGGCGGCCGCGACGTTCGAGCAGAACGACACCGACATCCGGTACACGTCGTTGCTCATGCGCGGCACTTCGTCCGTGTCTGCCTGCGCGAGGCCGGCACTCGCCAGCGCCAGCCCTAGCACCAGCGTCAGCGCGGCGGGAGTCTGGATGCGCAACGCTCTCGTCTCGTTCATCGTTGTCGTCCGTGGGTTTTTATCGCGGGCAATCTCGCCGGGCCGCACGGTGGCGCCCCTTGTGATGCCGGGCCCTCATCCGGCGCCACGCGTTCACTTCATCGACGCCGCCTCCGATCCGCCGGGCGACAGCGCCGCACTGTCCTGCTCGCGCCACGCGCGGCGCGACGCCATGATCGCGCTCACCGCCGAGCGTGCGACCTTCCACCACGCGAACGGACGCGGATCGGCGAGCATGCTGAGCGCGCGCGCATAGTCGAGCGTGAGCCCCGGCGTCCACGCCATCGTCACCGCGCGCTTGCGGATCTGGGCGGCCACCCACAGCTCGGGCGTGAGCAGCAGCCGCACGAACGCGCCCCACCCGGCCCGCGCGCCCTTCAGCCGCCACACGGCGCCGTCGAGCGCGGCCTCGAGCGCATTCGACACGGTGCTCGAGCAGTTGCGGTGCGTGAGGTTGTACGTCGTGTTCTGCCGGTACGACGACCAGAACGCATCGAGCTTGGACGGATCGTAGTTGCGGATACGCACGCGCACGGTCGACGGGCACCACGCTTTCGACTCGGTCGCGTAGTCGGGCTGGAACAGGCCGGGCACGTCGTTCTCGCGCGTTGCGCGCAGGATGCGCGTGAATTCGTCCGGAGAGCGATCGATTTCGACGCCCGGATACAGGCTGATGTAGATGCCCTCCGGCGATTCCAGCGCCGCATGCCCGGTCGAGATCACGCCGTTGACGTCCACCGCCGCGATATAGCGGTCGATCAGCGGATAGCGCTGCGCCTCGGCCTTCGACGTGCCGGTCGGTGTCCATACGTGCACGGTGAGCGCCCGCTCGCCGTCGGCCGGCGGGCCGTCCCATTCGGATTGCGCGAACTGCGGCAGGCCCTGCGCATCGTCGAGATCCGGCGCGAGCGCCGGCGCGGGCGACGTCGCGAACGCCGGGTTGCGCGTCAGCCGCCGCACGCGTGCGGCGAGGCTCAGCAGGTGCATGCCGCCGAACATCAGCAGCAGGCCCAGGCAGTACGGCACGGTGCCCGCGTAGTGCGTCGGGTACGGCTGGAAGAAGAAGATCGCCAGCAGGATCTCGACGACGCCCCACGAAAACGCGACGTGCCAGCGGCGATAGCGCACCATCCATGCGGATGTGCACTGCAGCAGCCCGTCGACGAGAAACAGCGTGCCGAAGATCATCGACAGCAGGAAATGGCCGTGATGATGGCCGGCAAACACGAGCCCCGCGGCCACCACGACCGCGATGCCCTTCACGTAGCGCAGGATGCGCTGCCCGCCGACCCCGCTGCCGGCCACCGCGAGCGTCGCGAGCCCTTCGATCAGGAACAGCCACGCGAACAGCTCGATCGGGAAATGCAGCGCGCCGTCGAGCGCGTCGACGAAAATGCCGACGCCCGCGACGACCCACAGCCAGCCGAGCACGGTCAGCCCGCGCCAGCGGGTCCGCAGATATTCGATGCCCAGCAGCAGCAACACCAGTCGTACCATCGCGCCCTCGTATCTTTTTCGGGACACGCGCGGCCTCGCGCGCCCTGTCGTGTCGACCGCGCATCGGGCGACGCGCCGGCCGGAAGACGGTCATCGTTGCCGGCGCATCATGTCGTCGACATGATCGATGGCGGCCGGCACGCGCCGCTCTGGCCGAATAATAAGATATGGCGGGATAGGTTGAAAGCGTCGCGGAAACGTTGTCGATGGCGCGGATGCGCACGGCGGCCCGCTGCCACAGCGGATTTCCGGTTCGACAACGTGCGGTGGATACGCGAGAATCCGGCTTCCGAGGGCGAAAGCCACTGAACTGAACCGAACCGCCCAGACGGGACAACAAGAAATGAGCCTATCCATCACGCGCCGGCGCCTGCTGGCCGCCGGCGTCGCCGCGAGCAGCGTTGCGCTGTCGGGGTGTTTCACGCCGAAGCTGTACAAGAACGACGCGTACAGCGAACACGTATCCGCGTTCATGATGACCGAAGACGGCAAGAAACTGGTCGTCCTCGGCACGCGCTACCATTACATCTTCGATCTGCCGGCCCGCTTGCGGCCCGTCCTGCTGTCCGGCTACCGCAAATCGGTACGCACGACGTTCGCGGACTTTCATGCGAGCGGCGGCAGCGTCACCGGGCATTACCGGATCGTGCTGCCGAAAGACGCATCGGACGACGATCGACGGGCCGCCTCCGCCGACGGCTTCGTCAGCGAGCCGGCCGGCCTCGTGCTCGAAGGCGACATCGACGGCAAGCGCTACTCGACGGAAGGCTTCGTCCAGAAGGACAACGCGGCCGCGCAACCCTTCAACCGCCCGTACTCGGTCTACATCGTGGAATCGCCGTCCGTCGTCGGCATGGGTCTGCGGATTCTCGCGACGCCGATCACGGTGGCCGCCGACGGCGTACTCGTGCTGGGCGGCATCGTGCTCGTGCCGTTCGCGGCCATCGCGATCCAGGCAAGCGGCGGCATCCGGATCATGTAACGGTGCGGTAACCACGCGCCTGGCACGACCGCAACAGGAGCATTGCCATGACCGCCTCACCGCTTCATTCGTTCTCGCTCGGCCCGCCACTGAAGCGCTGGCGCGCGCTGCACCGCGTGAAGCAAAGTCACGCGGCCGAACTGTTCGGCGTCGCGCAATCGACGATTTCGCGCTGGGAGGCGGGCCTCCAGCAGATGTCGCCCGACGAGCGCGCGACGGCCGAACGGCTGCTCGCCGCGCGCATCGATTCGGCGGGCGACCGCGCGCTCGCGCGGCTGATCGCCGGCAGCACGGGCCGCATGCATCTCGTCTGCGATCTCACGCACCGGCTGCTGGCCAGTTCGCCGGCGCGCGCGGCCGAATTCTCGCAGCCGCTTTCGATGCTGCTCGGCACGTCGCTGTGGCGCTACGCGACGCCGGAAATCGTCCGCATGGAAGCCGCGCTCGACCCGCTCGGCTGGCACGATCGCGCGGGGCCGCCGAGCGTCGAGTTCGATACCGGCGCGAATGCGTCGCGCGTCGTGCCGATTCGCGGCAGCCGCTGCCGGTGGACGCGGATGACGCTGTCGGACGGCTCGGCCGTGCGGCTCGTGGAAACGCTCGACGCCGGCTGACGCGCCGCGCATATTTCATGCGTGGACGCAGCGTGGCCGGCCCGCTTACGCTTGGTGGCTCATCGCAAAGACGCCGACCATGAATCCCGACACGATCCACGCACGGCTCGATTTCGTGCGCGAAGCCGAACGCCTGAAGAACGTGCTGCGCAGTGGCTACACATCCGCCGGACGCGCGGAAAGCACGGCCGAGCACAGCTGGCGGCTGGGCCTGATGGCGTTCGTGTTCGCCGACGCGTTGCCCGGCGTCGACACGGTGAAGCTGCTGAAGCTGTGCGTCGTCCACGACCTCGGCGAGGCGCTGCACGGCGACATCCCCGCGATCGAGCAGGCCGCGCACCCCGACAAGAGCGCACACGAACGCGACGATCTGCTGACGCTGACCGCGTCGCTCGACCGCACGCTGCGCGACGAGATCGTCGCGCTGTGGGACGAATACGAGGCGGCCGCGTCGCCGGAAGCCCGCGCGGCGAAGGCGCTCGACAAGCTCGAAACGATCCTGCAGCACAACCAGGGCAGCAATCCGCCCGATTTCGACTACGCGTTCAACCTCGGCTACGGCCGGCGCTACACCGACGCCGCACCGCTGTTCAGCGCGATCCGCGAGATCGTCGACGCCGACACGCAGCGCAGGATCGACACGGGCGGACGCCGCGCGTAAGCGTGCGGCACGGCGCTAGCGCGAGGCATCCTGTTGTCGTACCCGTCGCCGACTGTTCGGTACATCCGTAGTCACTAGCGGCGCGCGAACCCCTCCACCCGGAAGCCATGTTCGACTGACACGACTGGCAAAGCCGCCGCGCGTCGCATTCGGCACCAGCACGGACGGGCTACATATCTGCCCGCCTTCCCTACCATACACCCCTACGCGAACGCCATCTGTTCGATGCCTTCGCCTCCTCCGGGCAGTCCGCCCGCTGCTTTTACCGGACCGGACACAACATCCACGCCATTCCCCAACGGCACTCCAATTTCCTGCCCCGGATAAGCGAAACCCCTTGGCCCTGCCGCTCGCGAGAATTCCGAGTCAACTCGGATTGCAATTGGCAAACGCCAGCCAGTCCGATTTGGCAAATTTAACAAAAATGACAATCGGCAACAATTTGATTATCTCAAAAAATAAATCCTTGAAAAACCACCGATCGAAAAATTAATCTATCAAACATAGGAATACTAAATTGAAATCGGCAAATAAATCTCAAAAACATACCCGTTGTATCAAGCAGTCATTGTCTTTCCTCAACCCGCCACAAAGGAGGTTTCGATGCATTCCAAGCAACGCTTCTTCACTCGAAAGGCCACCAGGTCGGCTGCAGTCACCTTTGGCATCGTCATTGCCTTGCTTCATCCTGGCAGTGCTGCAGCCGATGGGCTTGCGAGCAAAATCCTCGAGGGCCCGAACACTTCCAATCAACGAGCATTCACAAGTTGCTCTGTTTTCTACACAATGTGCATTCAGCGATACGGCAGCAGACCCGGTGGCACGGCTGGCATGACACGATGCGCAGATTGCTTGAATAACTGCAATCGCTCGAATGGATGGTGGCCGATGATCAGCGGTTGTGCCGTATAACGACAGTGATGTGCTTCGTCGCGAGTAGTTATGTCGATGGCGGTCAACCGAGCCAAAATCCACCGTTCGCTCGCGACGAGGTTGAAATTTCTACCCGAAATCAAGGCATACCAATGCTCCGAAACAACGATTACCAAAATTTGATCCACGCATCATTCTCGGACATCACGTCCAACGTCATCGCATCCGCAATTTCGGAAGGGCAGTTGATGGGGTCACATGTTCTTATTGGCGGAAACTGGCACCTCGGCCCTCTCAAAGAACGCAACATCTCGACACTGTCGGCGTGGTTTTCCGATATTTTTGGATATATCCCAAACGACTTGACTATCGACACCCCAATCATCCCCACCCACGAGTCGATCAAAATATGCGCATGGGTAAATCCCTTATCATCAATCGAATACGCGAATTTCATACACTGGATAAGTCATGATACTCCACACGATTTCCTGTTGATTTCGGTCTCGGAAAAGTGCATCCATTCGGCTGCGGAGAATTTCTTCGATCTCGCCGAGCTTCTCGGCAATGCAGTTGAAATAAAATCGAACGATGTCAGTCCCTATATCACAGAATGGGGTTCCCTTGTTGAGGAAAATGCCGATTTCAGAATGATCAACGAAATTGGAAAAATTCAATCATTCCGATCTACAGATTTCGATGAATACATCATCAATTCCATGACCAGGAAGTGGGAGCCCACGCCGATAGTAGTATTGCGCATAATAGAAACAATCCACTCGGAAGGACATGATTTTCCGGGAGACATTTTTCTCTATCATCGACTCGAGAAATTCTTCTTGAATGGCATCATCGAGAAACAAGCTGAAGTCAGCATCACGCAAACACAGATACGAATTGCAAGTTCCTGACATCGCCATTCCTCAGATGTGAAAATTTCATCTTCCACACGTCATGCCGAATAATCTAAAGCTCCTCCTGACATCACTATTTACAATTGCGCTCGCAACAGCGCACACCGAAGCAGCTGCCGCCGATGTAGAAGCGAACTTGCAACGAAAATTGCAAGCCAAGCTCCCCGAACTGAAGGTAGAGCACGTTGTCCCGTCAAAAATCGACGGACTGTATGAGGTCACTGCAAATTCCCAAATTTTCTACAGCAATTCATCGGCATCGCACATTATTATCGGCAGCCTGTTCGACACCAACAGCCAGGAAAACATAACAGAAACACAACTCAACAAGATTAACAGCATAAACATCAATGACCTTCCATTTCAATACGCCATCAAACATAAAAATGGAACCGGAGAGCGCGTGATTGCTACATTCTTCGATCCGAACTGCTCGTTTTGCAAGAAAATGAGTCCCGAGCTAGGCAAGGTTCCCAACGCAACCGTATACATTTTTCTGTATCCAATTCTTTCTACCGACTCCATCATCAAATCCGAAGTCATTCTGTGCGCCGACAACCGACTCCAAGCATGGAAGCAATGGGTCGAAAGAGGGAAAACCACCGTCCCCCGCAAGCGTTGCCAGTCCATCATCACGAAAGAACTCCTTTCACTGGGAAAGAAGCTCAACATCAAGGGAACACCCACCACGTTCCTGCCTTCCGGGGAAAGAGTCACGGGATTTATTTCCGGGAAAGACTTGGCTGACAAGATTGATCGCAATAACCACGTTGAGCCTAGAACCCCATCCCGCCCCTGAAGTTTGAAGGGTCATTCCGCGATCACGGTAGCGTGGATTGAGCCCGGATGACGATCCTCTCCGTACCCTTGTATTGACCTGCCATTCCATGAATTGAAACACCGACAGAGCTCGGCAGCCCCCGTAGAACTGCCGGCACAATTCAGCACAATTCCTACACGAATTCACGAAATTACCTCAATTATCATGGCCGCCTGACCCGAACCTGCACCGCCGCGCGGTATCCATCCGACTCCTGTATCGATCTGCACTGCATGCCACGATTGCAGGACCACCCTGATTGGCCGCCCACGCCGCCGACGCCCGACTCATCCATGCCGTATGTATTCTCATGAATAAGAAGATCCGCCGCCGGCTCACCGTGCTGGCCATCAGCGGTGCCGCCATTGCCACTGCTGTTGTAGCAATAACGATAGCCACACCAAACAAGCACCCGCAATACCTGTCCGCGCCCGTCACGCGCGGCGATCTCGAGAACGCGGTGCTCGCGACCGGCGCGCTGCAGGCGTTCAGGCAGGTCGACGTCGGCGCGCAGGTGTCGGGGCAGTTGAAGACGCTGAAGGTCAAGCTCGGCGACAAGGTCACGAAAGGCCAGTGGCTTGCCGAGATCGATCCCGTGATCTCGGAAAACGCGCTGCGCCAGGCGCGCGCCAGCGAAGAAAGCCTGCGCGCGCAGCAGCAATCGGCGGCCGCGCAGCTGACGCAGGCCGAACTCGCATTCCGCCGCCAGCAGGCGATGCTGCCCGACGACGCGACGTCGCGCGAATCGTTCGAGGCCGCGAAGGCGACGCTCGACGTGCAGCGAGCCACCGTTGCGTCGCTCGCCGCGCAGATCCGTTCGGCGCGCATCCAGATCGAGACCGCGCAGGCCAACCTCGGCTACACGCGCATCGTCGCGCCGATCGACGGCCAGGTCGTCGCGATCGTCACGCAGGAAGGCCAGACCGTGATCGCGCAGCAGCAGGCGCCGGTGATCCTGAAGCTCGCGAATCTCGACACGATGACCGTGAAGGCGCAGGTGTCGGAAGCCGACGTGATTCGCGTGAGCGCCGGCCAGACCGCGTATTTCACGAGCCTCGGCGAACCGGACAAGCGGCACTACGGCAAGCTGCGCGCGATCGAACCGGCGCCGCAGAACTACGCCGACGCGCAAAGCCCGCTCGGCGGCGGCGGCGCGAAGCCGAACGCCGCGGTGTTCTACAACGCGCTGTTCGACGTGCCGAATCCCGAGCACCGGCTGCGCATCGCGATGACCGCGCAGGTCAACATCGTGCTCGGCGACGCGCGCAACGCGCTGATCATTCCGGCCGCCGCGCTCGGCGAGAAGCGCAAGGACGGCACCGTCGCGGTACGCGTGCTGCGCGCCGACGGCAGCACGGAAACGCGCCATGTCCGCATCGGCATCAACAACAACGTGCGCGTCGAAGTGCTGGCCGGCCTGAAGGACGGCGAGCGCGTGGTGATCGGCGAAGCATCGGCGGACGAACGCGTACCGCTGTCGGACGTGGTGTAACGATGCGCCAGCCCCTGCTCAAACTCGCTGCCGTCACGCGTCGCTTTCCGGCTGGCGACAAGGACGTCGTCGTGCTGAACAACGTCAACCTGTCGATCGATGCGGGCGAGATCGTCGCGATCGTCGGCGCGTCGGGGTCCGGCAAGTCGACGCTGATGAACATCCTCGGCTGCCTCGATCATCCGAGCGAAGGCACGTACACGGTCGGCGGACGCGACACGCACATGCTCGACAGCGACGAGCTCGCGCAGCTGCGCCGCGAGCACTTCGGCTTCGTGTTCCAGCGCTATCACCTGCTGCCGCACGTCGACGCGGTCGCGAACCTCGAAATGCCGGCGATCTATGCGGGCACCCCGCGCGCCGAGCGGCACGCCCGCGCCCGCGCGCTGCTCGCGCGCCTCGGCCTCGCGGATCGCGCGCATCACCGGCCCGGGCAACTGTCCGGCGGCCAGCAGCAGCGCGTGAGCATCGCGCGCGCACTGATGAACGGCGGCCAGGTGATCCTCGCGGACGAACCGACCGGCGCGCTCGACACGAAAAGCGGCCAGGACGTGGTCCGCATCCTGCACGAGCTGAACGCGCTCGGCCATACGATCGTGATCGTCACGCACGACAAGGCCGTGGCGCGCCATGCGCGGCGCATCATCGAGATCAGCGACGGCGAGATCGTCGCCGACCGGCCGAACCGCCACTACGCGGAAGCGCTCGCGGAATCTAGCGTCGGCGCGGACGCAACGGCAGCGACGCCCGAAACGGTAACCGACACGCCGCCCGCCAGCGCTGACACCGACATCGCCCCGCGCACCCGCCGCTTCGCCGCCGGCACCGGCCGCTTCGCCGAAGCGTGCCGGATGGCGTGGATCGCGCTCGTATCGCACCGGCTGCGCACGCTGCTGACGATGCTCGGCATCATCATCGGCATTACGTCGGTCGTGTCGATCGTCGCGGTCGGCGAAGGCGCGAAGCGCTACATGCTCGAAGAGATCGGCAGCATCGGCACCAATACGATCAGCCTCTATCCGGGTACCGACTGGGGCGACAGCCGCGCGGACACGATCCAGACGCTCGTGCCCGCCGACGTCGCCGCGCTCGCCGAGCAGCCGTACGTCGACAGCGCGACGCCCGAAACGTCGCGCACGCTGCTGCTGCGCTACCGCAACGTCGACGTCCACGCGCTCGTGAGCGGCGTCGGCGACAGCTACTTCCAGACGCGCGGGATGCGTTTCGCGCTCGGCGTCCCGTTCGACGACGATGCGGTGCGCCGCCAGGCGCAGGTCGCGGTGATCGACCAGAACACGCGCCGCAAGCTGTTCGGCGCGACGCGCAATCCGGTCGGCGAGGCGATCCTGGTCGACAACGTGCCGTGCGTGGTGATCGGCGTGACCGCCGACAAGAAAAGCGCATTCGGCAGCGTGAAGAGCCTGAACGTATGGGTGCCGTACACGACCGCGAGCGGGCGCCTGTTCGGCCAGCGCCATCTCGACAGCATCACCGTGCGCGTGCGCGACGGGCAGCCGAGCGCCGCGGCCGAGAAAAGCCTCGAGAAGCTGATGATCCAGCGCCACGGCCGCAAGGATTTCTTCACGTACAACATGGACAGCGTGGTCAAGACCGTCGAGAAAACCGGCCAGTCGCTGACGTTGCTGCTGTCGCTGATCGCGGTGATCTCGCTCGTGGTCGGCGGGATCGGCGTGATGAACATCATGCTGGTGTCGGTCACCGAGCGCACGCGCGAGATCGGCATCCGGATGGCGGTCGGCGCGCGCCAGTCCGACATCCTGCAGCAGTTCCTCGTCGAGGCCGTGCTCGTATGCCTGCTCGGCGGCACGATCGGCATCGCGCTGTCGTTCGGGCTCGGCGCGCTGTTCTCGATGTTCGTCGCGCAGTGGAAGATGGTGTTCTCGGTCGGCGCGATCGTGACCGCGTTCGTGTGCTCGACGCTCACCGGTGTGATTTTCGGGTTCATGCCCGCGCGCAACGCGTCGCGGCTCGATCCGATCGATGCGCTCGCGCGCGACTGACGAAACATGGCCCTCACGCATTCCTCCCCGCTTCACCGTCTCGGCGCATTCGCGTGCGCGGCCGCGCTGCTCGCCGGCTGCGCGGGCGCGCGCCACGATCCGCTGCCGGCCGTCGCGATGCCGGCGAACTGGGCCGCGCCAGTCGCGTCCGACGCGCCGGCCGCCACGCGCGACTGGTGGCGCAGTTTCGGCGATCCGCAACTCGACGCGTTGATCGACGACGCGCTGCGCGCCAACAGCGACCTCGCGATCGCGGCGATCCGCGTGTATCGCGCGCAGTTGCAGGCCGGGCTCGCCGATACGAACCTGACGCCCAACGTGACGCTCGGCGCGAACGGCGCCGTGTCGCGTACGCTCGATACGCATCGGATGAGCCGCTCGAGCGGCGTCAATGGTTCGCTCAGCTACGAAATCGACCTGTGGGGCCGGCTGGCCGCGCTGCGCGATGCCGCGCACTGGGAAGCCGACGCGACGGCCGCCGATCTCGAGGCCGCGCGGCTGTCGCTGATCGGCACGACCGCGGCGCTGTACTGGCAGATCGGCTATCTGAACCGGCAGATCGCGCTCGGCGACGCGAACATCGCGTATGCGGAACGCACGCTCGCGCTGGTCCGGTCGCGGCACACGGCTGGCGCCGTGTCGGGGCTCGACCTCGCGCAGGCCGAACAGAGCCTCGCCGCGCAGCGCGCCGCGCAAACGCAGCTGATCCAGCAGCGCACCGAGAACCGCCACGCGCTCGCGATCCTGTTCGACCGGCCGCCGCAGCAGCGCGCGGCCGAACCGGCGGCGCTGCCCGACGCGGCACCGCCCGACGTGGCGGCCGGCTTGCCGGCCAGCCTGCTCGGCCGGCGCCCCGACCTGCGGGCGGCGGAATTCCGGTTGCGCGAGTCGCTCGCGCAGGTCGATGCGACGCGCACGAGCTTCTATCCGACCTTCACGCTGACCGGCAGCGCCGGCACGACGAGCACGAGCCTCGAGCGCGTGCTGACGAACCCGGTCGGCACGCTCGGGCTCGGCCTCGCGCTGCCGTTCATCCAGTGGAACACGATGCAGTTGCAGATCAGGGTGTCGAAGTCGCAGTACGAGGAGGCGGTGGTCGGGTTTCGCCAGCGGCTCTACACGGCGCTCGCGGAAGTGGAGAACGCGCTGTCGGCGCGCGTGCAGCTCGAACGCGAAGCCGAACAGCGCGCGCTGTCGCTCGCGCAGGCGCAGCGCGCCGAACGGCTGGCCGCCGCGCGCTTCGTGGCCGGCGCGACCGCCGTGCAGCCGTGGCTCGACCAGCAGCAGGTGCTGAGGAGTGCGCAAAGCGCCGACGAACTGACACGCCTGAACCGGCTCAACAACCAGATGAAGCTGTACCGCGCGCTCGGCGGCGGGACTTCCTGACCGGCCGTCACACACCACACGCCACACGTCACGCGCCAAGCGCCGGCCGCGTCACTCGCACACGGTCGCCCCGCGCCGCGCCGGCGCGAACGCCACCGCGCTCGCGGTCGCGAGCACGGCCACGCCCGCCGCGCCATACACCATCACCCAGCCGAAGCCATGCACGAGCGCCGCGTGCAGCGCCGCGCCGCTCGGGTCGGCCTGCGCGAGCGCCGGCGCAAGCGCCTGCAGCCCGTCGGTGCGGCCCGATGCGATCTGCTGCGCGAGCCGGCGCAGCGCCGCGTCGCCAATCGCGCCCGCCGGGCCGCCCTTCAGGCTCGCGACGATCCCCGCCACCAGCACGAAGCCCATTGTCGCGATGTTCAGCGCGAGCGAGATCATCCGCGCGCTCATGTCGATACCCGACGCCATCCCGGCCCGCGCACTCGGCACCGCGCCCGTCGTCGTGTTGGTAACCGGCGTGTTGGTCAAGCCGAGCCCGACGCCGGCGATCACGCAGCCCGGCAGCATCGTCAGCCAGCTCGCGTGATCGGCCGCGCTGCCGAGCCGCATCAGCACGAAGCCGGCCGCGATCGTGAACAGGCCGGCGGGAATCACGACGCCCGGCCCGTAGCGCAGCGCGAGCCGTTCCCCGACCGGCGGCACGATCAGCGTCGGCAGCGTGTACGCGAGCAACGCGA
Organism: Burkholderia sp. CpTa8-5; assembly: GCF_017815045.1. Classification (NCBI taxonomy): domain Bacteria; kingdom Pseudomonadati; phylum Pseudomonadota; class Betaproteobacteria; order Burkholderiales; family Burkholderiaceae; genus Burkholderia; species Burkholderia sp. CpTa8-5. The sequence continues at coordinate 24,549 of NZ_JAGIQD010000019.1, read as the reverse complement.
GGCCAGCCGTCACGCTGTCGTAGCCGAGCGCGACCTGGAACCAGATCGGCAAGTAGATCATGAACGGCCAGAAGCTGAAGTTCATCCCCATCGAGCCGAAGATCGCGCCGGTGAACGCGCGGATCCGAAACACCGAGAAGTCGAACATCGGCCGCGCGCTGGCGCGCTCCGCGATGACGAAACCGGCCAGCGCGAGCATGGTCGCACCGAGCACGCCGAGGCCGGCCGCGCTCGTGAGCCCGAGTTCGGCGCTTTGAGTGATGTAAAACGCAAGGCCGAGCACCGCGAGCGACAGCGTGACGATGCCCGCGACGTCGAGCGTGCCCGCATGCGGATCGCGCGATTCCCGCACCGCGCCGCCGATCAGCACGAGCGCGACGGCCGCGAGCGGCGCATGGACGAGGAACACCCACGGCCAGCTCGCGAGCGCGACGATCGCGCCGCCGACGATCGGCCCGAACCCGAGCCCGATGCCGAACACGATCCCCCAGATCCCGAACGCGCGGCCGCGCTCGCGCCCTTCGCGAAACTGGTGCGACAGCACGGCGATCTGGCAGATCAGCATCGCGCCGCCGCTCGCGCCCTGCAGCAGCCGGCCCGCGACGAGCACCGGCACGTTCGGCGCGAGCCCGCACAGCAGTGACGTCGCGCCGAACAGCACGGTGCCGATTACGTACACGCGCTTGCGGCCGAACCGGTCCGCGAGCGTGCCGGCCGCCATCAGCACGGTCGTACACGCGATCGTGTACGCGTTCATGATCCACTGCATGCCGTTGAAATCGCCATGCAGCACGTGTTCGAGCGTCGGCAGGATCACCGGCACGCTCGATATCTCGAGGCCGAACATCAGCGACGTGAGACAGACGGCCGCGAGCGCGACCGCATTCCTGCGGGAGTCGGATAGCGTCATGCGTATTGCGCGGCGGCCCGGCGACAGGCCGCGCGCCTCCAGGTCAGTAGGATTCGCCGCGTGCGGCCGGCAACGCACGCTGAGCGGGAATCGGTACTATAGTGAGAATTCATCTCCCCATTGACGCACGCATTTCCATGCACTGGGGAATATCAGGACCCAATCGACGCAACACCTCACCCACGATGACCGACAGACTCGACGGCGTCACGACCTTCGTCCAGGTCGTGGAATCGGGCAGCTTCGCGCTGGCCGCGGAGCGGCTCGACATGACGCGCTCGGCGGTCGGCAAGGCGATCGCGCGGCTCGAGAAGCGGCTCGGCGCACGGCTGCTGCAGCGCACGACGCGCAGCCAGAGCTTGACCGACGACGGCCAGGCGTACTACGACCGCTGCGTGCGCGCGCTGGCGGAGCTGGAAGCGGCGGAAGCCGATCTCGACTGCGGCCGCCACGAGGCGCGCGGCAAGCTACGATTGAGCGTGCCGCTCGCGTTCGGGCACCACTGCGTGACGCCGATCGTGCTCGACCTCGCGCGCCAATATCCGCATCTGCGGATCGACGTGTCGATCACCGACCGCTTCGTCGATCTCGTCGAGGAAGGAATCGATCTCGCGGTCCGGATCGGCACGCTCGCGGACAGCACGAGCCTCGCGGTGCGGCGGCTCGGCACGCAATACGGCAGCCTCGGCGCGGCGCCGTCGTATCTCGCGCGCTACGGGACACCGAAGACGCTCGACGACCTGAAGCACCACCGGACGATCGCGTATTCGCGTTCGGGCGTGGTGCAGCCGTGGGATTTGCGCGCGCCGGACGGCTCGACAGTGCGGATCGACATGCCGCATCAACTGAGTTTCGACGACGTGCAGGCGATCGCCGCGGCCGGTGCGTCGGGGTTCGGGATCGCGTGGGTGCCGAGCTGGCTGCTCGACCATTACGTGAAGCGCGGAGAGATGGTGGTCGTGCTCGATCGCTGCTTCGTCTGCGAAGGCGACATTCACGCGATCTGGCCGAAGACGCGCTACCTGCCGCGCAAGACGCGCTGCGTGATCGACGCGCTCGCGCAGGCGATTCCGCCGATGATCGAACGCCCGGACGACGCGCGCTGAGATGAGTGGAAGCCGACGCGCCGTGCGGCGCGTCGGGCCCTCACGCAGCGATCACGCCGCGCCGAGATCGGCGAGCGGATGCGCGAACAGCTTCCACGGCGACGTCAGGAAATGCCGCACGCGTTCGGCGCGCAGCTCGACGAGCGACGCGGGCGCCCAGCGCGGCTTGCGATCCTTGTCGACGAGATGCGCGCGCACGCCTTCGCAGAAATCGCCTTCCTCGATCGCCCGCGCGACGATGCCGAGCTCCATCCGGAACGATTCCGCGAGCGTCATCTGCCGGCCGCGCAGCAATGCCTCGCGCGTCACGGCGAGCATCGTCGGCGAATGGCTCGCGAGCGCATCGAGCGTCGCCTGCAGCCATTGGCGGTGCTCGCGCGCGAGTTCGTCGCGCGCCAGATCCTGCGTGAGCGTCGCGACGATCCGCTCGACGGTCGAACGCTTGTCGAAGTGGCGGACGATCCACGGCATCTGGCTGTCGAGCGCCGCATGCGGCACCACGTTGCACGGCGGCTCGAACACCTTGCGCAGCAACGGCAGCGCGTCGCCGTCCCACTTGACGCTTTCGATCCGCGTCTCGAACGTGTCGAGCCACGCGGACGGCACGCACAGGTCCGCGAGCTTCGCGCTCAGCGCGTCGGCGCCCGACAGCATCGCGCCGGTCAGCCCCACGTACAGTTCGAGTTCGACCGGCATGCGCGACAGGAAATGCGTCGCGCCCACGTCGGGCACGAGGCCGATGCGCGTTTCCGGCATCGCGATCTTGCTGCGCTCGGTCGCGACGCGCAGCGCCGCGCCCTGCGCGAGGCCCATGCCGCCGCCCATCGTCACGCCGTCCATCAGCGCGACCACCGGCTTCGGGAACGTGTGGATCGCGTAGTCGAGCCGGTATTCGTCGACGAAGAACGGCAGCCAGGTTTCGCGCTGCGCGACCATCCTGTACAACGCACGCACGTCGCCGCCCGCGCAGAAGCCCTTCTCGCCCGCGCCGCGCAGCACGACCGCGACGATCTGGTCGTCGTGGCGGCAGCGCTCGAACAGCGCCGCGAGTTCGCCGATCATCGCGTACGACAGCGCGTTGAGCGCGGCCGGCCGGTTCAGCGTGATCAGCGCCACGCGGTTCACCACGCGAAACAACACCTCGGGCGCTTGCTCCGCGAATGCGTCGTGATTCGTCACCGGCGTGCTCATCGTTGCGGCTCTCCATCGGTATGCCATTGCGGCGCGCGCTTGCCCAGGAACGCCGCCACGCCTTCGCGCGGATCGGCCGTGTCGAACAGGTCGACGAAGCGTTCGCGCTCGACCGCGAGCGCCGCGCTGCGCGGCACGCCGCGACGCGCGAGGCCGATCAGATCCTTGCTGTAGGCGACCGCATGCGGGCTTTGCCGCGCGACGTTGCGCGCCAGCGCGAGCGCCGCATCGCGCGCCGCGCCGCTTTCCACCACGTCCTCGACGAGGCCGATCCGCAGCGCGGTGGCCGCATCGACGCGCGCGCCGGTCAGGATGATCTTCTTCGCCCAGCCTTCGCCGACGAGCCAGGGCAGCGTCTGCGTGCCAAGCCCGCACGGCAGCAGGCCAACCGACGGCTCGGGCAGCGCCATCTGCGCATGCGTTTCGGCGATCCGCAGATCGCACGCGAGCGCGCATTCGAGGCCGCCGCCCATCGCATAGCCGTTGATCGCCGCGATCGTCACGACGCGCGCGTCGTGCAGCGCCTCGAACGCCGCGCCGAAGCGCGCCGCCATCGCGCGCGCGACCGCGCGATCGCCGTCGGCGAACGTGTTGAGGTCGGCGCCCGCGCTGAAGAACTTCGGGCCGTCGCCGGTGATCACCAGCGCGCGCACGTGCGGGTTCGCATTCAGTTCGGCAACGGTCTGCTGCAATTGCTGCAGCCCGTCGGCTGTAAAGGCGTTCGCGGGCGGACGCTTGAGCGTCGCGCACGCGATCGCGCCGTCGTCGACGAAGTCGAGTTCGATCATGAGGCGTCCTTCTTCGTGACCGGTTGGTACAGGCGGATCACCGCCGAGAAATCGAGCTGGCCGTCGCCGCGGCTGCTCATCGTCTGGTACAGCTGCTGCGCGAGCGCACCGAGATAGACGGGCTGGCGCGCCTGCTTCGCCGCATCGTTCGCGAGGCCGAGATCCTTCAGCATCAGGTCGGTGCCGAAGCCGCCCGTGTAGCCGCGCGACGACGGCGCGGTGTCGATCACGCCCGGATACGGGTTGTAGGTATCCGAACTCCAGCAGCGGCCCGTCGACGTGTTGACGATGCCGGCCAGCACCTTCGGGTCGATGCCGAGCGCGACGCCGAGCGACATCGCCTCCGACACCGCCGCCATCGAGATGCCGAGCACGAGGTTGTTGCAGACCTTCGCGACCTGCCCCATTCCCGTCGCGCCGCAGTGGACGATGTTCTTGCCCATCCCGGCGAGCACCGGCTTCACGCGCTCGAAGTCCGCGTCGCTGCCGCCGACCATGAAGGTCAAGGTGCCGGCCGCCGCGCCGCCGGTGCCGCCCGACACCGGCGCATCGACGAACGCGCCGCCGTGCTCGCGCACCAGCGCGCCGAACGCCTGCGCGCTCGCCGGATCGATCGTGCTCGAATCGATCACGGTCGCGCCCGCGCCGAGGCCGGCCAGCACGCCGTTCTCGCCGGCGAGCACCGAGCGCACGTGCGGCGCGGCCGGCAGCATCGTGATCACGAACGTCGCACCCGATGCCGCATCGCGCGGCGACGCGGCCACTTGCGCGCCGGCGTCCTGCAATGCGCGCAACGCGTCGGCGCTCAGGTCGAACGCATGCACGTCATGGCCGGCTTTCAGCAGGTTCAGCGCCATCGGCGCGCCCATGTGGCCGAGGCCGATAAATCCGATTTTCATGTTCGTTTCCTTTGCCGCTCAATGCAGCCGGATCGTCGTGTTCACCGGGCCGGCCGTCGTGTCGTCGTCGAACCAGCGCGCGGTGACCGTCTTCGTCTGCGTGTAGAACTGCACGACCTGCTTGCCGTACGGGCCCAGATCGCCGAGCTTCGAGCCGCGCGAACCGGTGAAGCTGAAGAACGGCACGGGCACCGGGATCGGGATGTTGATGCCGACCTGGCCGACGTCGATCTCGCTCTGGAACTTGCGTGCGGCCGCGCCGCTCTGCGTGAAGATGCCCACGCCGTTGCCCATCGGGTTCGCGTTGACCAGCGCGATCGCGTCGTCGAGCGTGTCGACCTCCATCACGACCAGCACCGGCCCGAAGATTTCATGCGTGTAGATCGACATGTCGGTTTTCACGCCGGAAAAGATCGTCGGGCCGATGAAGTTGCCGTCCTCGAAGCCCGCGACCTTCACGTCGCGGCCGTCGAGTTCGAGCGTCGCGCCTTCCTTGATACCCATGTCGATCAGCGACAGAATCCGCGCCTTCGCGCCGCGCGATACGACCGGCCCGACGTCGGTGCCCGCTTCCGAGCCCGCGTTGACCTTCAGCGTCCTCGCCTTCGCGACGAGATCGGGCAGCCATTCGCGCGCGCTGCCGACGAGCACCGCGACGGACGTCGCCATGCAGCGCTGGCCGGCCGCGCCGAAGCCCGCGCCGACCAGCGCGTTGATCGCCTGCTCGCGGTTCGCGTCGGGCAGCACGATCGCGTGGTTCTTCGCGCCCATCATCGACTGCACGCGCTTGCCGTGCTGGCTGCCGAGGTTGTACACGTGGGTGCCGACGGCCGTCGATCCGACGAACGAGATCGCCTTCACGAGCGGATGCGTGCAGATCGCGTCGACGACTTCCTTGCCGCCGTGCACGACGTTCAGCACACCCTTCGGTACGCCGGCCTCGAGCGCGAGCTCGACGAGTTCCATCGTCGACATCGGGTCCTGCTCGGACGGCTTCAGCACGAACGTGTTGCCGCACACGATCGCCATCGGGAACATCCACAGCGGAATCATCGCGGGGAAATTGAACGGCGTGATGCCGGCGCACACGCCGATGGGCTGGCGCAGCGTGTAGGTGTCGACGCCGCCCGCGACGTTCTCCGCGAATTCGCCGAGCTGCAGCGTGCCGATCGAACACGCGTGCTCGACCACCTCGAGGCCGCGGAAGATGTCGCCTTCGGCATCGGGAAGCGTCTTGCCCTGCTCGGCCGTCAGCGTCTTCGCGATGCGCTGCTGGTTCGCGCGCACCCGATCCTGGAACTTCAGCATGATGCGCATGCGTGCGGAAATCGGCGTGTTCTTCCACGTCGCATACGCGGCGTGCGCGGCCCGCACCGCCGCGTCGACTTCCGCGACGGTCGCGAACGGCACGCGCGCGAGTACCTGCTGCGTCGCCGGGTTGACGACGTCGCGCCACTCGTGGGTGGCGGACTCGACGAAAGCGCCGTCGATCAGCAGCTTGACCGTCGGCACGTCTTGCCCCGTACGGGGCGTCGGATTCGCGTTCATCAGTGCACTCTCCTTGCAGTGAGCCGCGTGGCGTCAGGCGACACGCGGCCGGTTCGGTTCAGTCAGGCTGCGGGCGGCGCGCCCTGAAATGCGACGCGCTCGGCCCGTTTCCGGTCATTTCAGTTCGTTGGCGAAATCTTCTTCCCAGTATTCGCCGGGCATGCGCGCGGTTGCATCGTCGCCGCGCTCGATCTCGCGGCGGCGCAGCTCGACGCGGCGGATCTTCCCCGAGATCGTCTTCGGCAGCTCCGCGAATTGCAGCCGGCGGATGCGCTTGTACGGCGCGAGCTTCTCGCGCGAGAAACGGAAAATCTCCAGCGCGAGCGCGGGGCTTTCTTCATAGCCCTGGCGCAGCGTGATGAACGTCTTCGGCACCGACAGCCGCACCGGGTCCGGGCTCGGCACGACGGCCGCCTCGGCGATCGCCGGGTGCTCGATCAGCACGCTTTCGAGTTCGAACGGGCTCAGCCGGTAGTCGGACGACTTGAACACGTCGTCCGCGCGGCCGATGTACACGTAATAGCCGTCGTCGCGACGCATCGCGATGTCCGACGTGCGGTAGTGGCCGTCGCGCATCGCGTGGGCCGTCGCGTCGGGATTGTTCGCATAGCCAGTCATCAGCCCGACCGGGCGCGTGACGCCGTCGCCGATCGGCAGCGCGACTTCGCCTTCGGTCACCGGCGCGCCGTCCGGGTCGAGCAGCGCGATCCGGTAGCCGGGCAGCGGCCGGCCCATCGAGCCCGCGACCACCGGCTGGCCCGGCGAGTTGCCGATCAGGCAGGTCGTCTCGGTCTGGCCGTAGCCGTCGCGAATCGAGATGTTCCATGCCTTCTTCACGCGCTCGATGATCTCGGGATTCAGCGGCTCGCCCGCACCGACGATCTCGCGCAGCTTCACGTCGAACGACGCGAGCGGCTGCTGCACCAGCATGCGCCACACGGTCGGCGGCGCGCATAGCGTCGTCACCCGGTATTTGACGAGCGCATCGAGCACGACCTTCGGCTCGAAGCGCGCATAGTTGAACGCGAACACGCACGCCTGCGCATTCCACGGCGCGAAGAAGCAGCTCCACGCGTGCTTCGCCCAGCCCGGCGAGCTGATGTTCCAGTGGATGTCGCCCGGCTGCAGGCCGACCCAGTACATCGTCGACAGATGGCCGACCGGGTAGGTGCGGTGCGTGTGCTCGACGAGCTTCGGCTTCGACGTCGTGCCCGACGTGAAGTACAGCAGCATCGGATCGTTCGCGTGCGTGACGGCGTCCGGCTTGAATTCGGCGCTCGCCGCATAGCCGTCGTTCATCGCGAGCCAGCCCGCGCGCGGCGCGCCGGCGACGATCTTCTGCTTCAGGCCGAGGCCGGCCTGCTCGAACTTCGCGGTTTCGTTTTCGTCGACGATCGCGTAGGTCGCGCCGCCGATCTGCACGCGATCGCGCACGTCGTCGGGCGACAGTTGCGTGGTGGCGGGCAGCACGATCGCGCCGAGCTTCATCGCGGCCAGCATCGCGTCCCACAGCTCGACCCGGTTCGGCAGCATCAGCAGAATGCGATCGCCGCGCACGACGCCGATCGAACGCAGCCAGTTCGCGATCCGCGACGAACGCTCGGACATTTGCGCGAACGAGTACGGATCGCCGGTGCCGGTCGCCGCGTCGACGATCCACAGCGCGGGCTGGTCGTTGCCGCGCGCCATCGGGTCGAAGTAGTCGAGCGCCCAGTTGAACGCATCGAGCACCGGCCATGCGAAATCGCGGTACGCGGTGTCGTAGTCGGTGCGATGGCGCAGCAGGAAGTCGCGTGCGTCCAGGAATGCCTGTACCGTCATGTGTCGTCTCCGTCCAGTCTCCATGCCCAGCGGTCAACCGGCGCAGGTGCCGCGGCACCTGAACCGTTCCGTGTTGCACGGCGCACGGTCACGTCGTTGCGTGCCGCGTTCGCCGCGCTGCCCTCGTGCCTGCGTCGTGCGCCTGCTCGTTCGATTGCGTGATGCCGGATCGGAGCGCCGCGGCTCAAAGCTGCCGCGCGATCACCATCCGCTGCACTTCGCTGGTGCCTTCGTAAATCTGCGTGATACGTGCGTCGCGATAGTGACGCTCGACTTCGTAATCGACCAGGTAGCCGTAGCCGCCATGAATCTGGATCGCATCCGAGCAGACGCGCTCGGCCATCTCGGACGCGAACAGCTTCGCCTGCGACGCTTCCGACAGGCACGGCAGCCCGGCCGTGCGCAGTTTCGCCGCGTGATGCACGAGCAGGCGCGCGGCGTTGATCTGCACGGCCATGTCGGCGAGCTTCTGCTGGATCGCCTGGTGCTCGGCGATCGGTTTGCCGAACTGCACGCGCTCGCCCGCATAGCGGCGCGCCTTGTCGAACGCGGCGCGCGCGATGCCGAGCGCCTGCGCGGCGATGCCGATGCGCCCGCCCTCGAGGTTCGACAGCGCGATCTTCAGCCCTTCGCCGCGATTGCCGAGCAGGTTTTCTTCCGGAATCGCGCAGTTTTCGAACGTGATCGGGCACGTGTCCGACGCGCGGATGCCCATCTTCTTCTCGGGCTTGCCGACGATGAAGCCCGGCGTGTCGGTCGGCACCAGGAACGCGGAAATGCCGCGCTTGCCGGCTTCCGGGTCCGTCATGGCAAAAACGATCGCGACACCCGCGCGCTGGCCGTTGGTCACGAACTGCTTCGCGCCGTTCAGCACCCACTTGCCGTCGCGCAGTTCGGCCCGCGTGCGCAGGTTGTTCGCCTCGGAACCGGCATGCGGCTCGGTCAGGCAGAATGCGCCGATCACGCGGCCGGCCGCCATGTCGGCCAGCCAGCGATCCTTCTGGGCAGGCGTGCCGAAGCCGAGGATCGGCCCGCAGCCGACCGAGTTGTGCACGCTCATCATCGTCGCGCACGCGGCGTCGCCGGCCGCGACTTCCTCCATCGCGAGCGCGTAGGCAACGTAGTCCGTATACGAGCCGCCCAGTTCCTGCGGCACGATCATCCCGAGCAGGCCGAGCTCGCCGAGCTGCGCGACAATCGCGTCGGGCAGGTGCGCGTCGTGGTCCCACTGCGCGGCGTTCGGCGCCAGCCTCTCGGTGGCGAAAGCACGCGCGGCGTCGCGGATCATCCGCTGGTCTTCGGTGTAAAGCTCGTCCATGGTGCTGCTGTCTCCCGCGGCCGCCGGGCGCGACCGTCCTTGCGTTTCGATGCAACAAGTGTAGGCAAGCGCGCGCGACTGTTCGATGCTCGCGTCGCTCATTTACACTGAGCGTTTTTGCCACACCGGCGACACCGATGAAGCAGGAAGACAAGGGAACCGTCGCGATCAGCCTCGTCGCGTACAGCGTCGCGCTGGCCACGCGGCGCGGCGTCGCGGCCGAGCCGCTGCTCGCGCAGGCCGGCATCGCGCCGGCGCTGCTCGCGCAGCCGCGCGCCCGCGTGTCCGCGCAGCAATACGGCGCACTGTGGAACGCGATCGCACGCACGCTCGACGACGAGTTTTTCGGGCAGGATCGCCACCCGATGCGCAGCGGCAGCTTCATCGCGATGAGCCAGGCCGCGCTGTCCGCGCGCGACGGGCTGCACGCGATGGCGCGCGCCGTGAACTTCATGCACTGCGTGCTCGACGACCTGCATGCGGAACTCGACGCGAATCCGCAGCGCGTGCGGCTGCGTTTCGTGCACCGCAACAACGGCGCGACGCCCGCGATGTTCACGTACGCGACCTATTTCATCATCGTGTACGGGCTCACCTGCTGGCTGATCGGCCGGCGCATTCCGCTGCTGCATGCGAGCTTCCGCTGCGACACGCCGCCCGCCGACCACGAATACCCGTCGATGTTCTGCGACGACATGCGGTTCAACGAGCCCGATTCGTATGTCGATTTCGATCCCGAATTCGCGACGCTGCCGGTCGTGCAGAACGCGAAGACGCTGAAAACGTTTCTGCGCAACGCGCCGGCCAGCTTCATCGTCAAGTACCGCAACCCGAACGCGCTCGCGCAGCGCGTGCGCGCGGTGCTGCGCGGGATGCCGCCCGCCGCGTGGCCCTGCGCGGGCGGGATGGCCGCGCGGCTGCACGTGGCCGAGGCCACGCTGCGCCGCAAGCTGCACCAGGAAGGCCACGCGTACCAGTCGATCAAGGACACGCTGCGGCGCGATCTCGCGTTCGAGGCGCTGGCCGACCCGGCCCGCACGATTGCCGACGTCGCGGCCGCGACCGGGTTCGCGGAGCCGAGCGCGTTCTACCGCGCGTTCCGTAAATGGAGCGGGCGCAGCCCGGCCGACTATCGCGACGAAGTGCTCGCGCGCGGCGGCGGCGCAAGCTGACGCCGGCCGGTGCGGCCGCACCTTCGCGCTTTCGGCCGAAACCGCCTAATCTTCAAGCATCGGGCCCACGCCCTTTTCGCGAGCCGGACGGCACGCGGCCGTGCACCGCCCGGACGCCCCGATGCGTTTTCACCGTCATGAGCCGCCGCCGGCGCCTGCCGCGCCGGCCGGCCGCTCCCGTCACCCGCTGTCCGCGCGGGTCGCGCGCGCCGCGCTGTTCGCGGCGCTGCTCGTCGTATGCGCCGCGGTCGCCGCGCCGCCATCGGCCGACGCGCCCGCCGCGCATCCGGTCGTCGTGATTCCCGTCAACGGCGCGATCGGCCCGGCCAGCGCCGATTTCATCGTGCGTTCGCTCGACCGCGCGGCCCGCGAGCGCGCGCCGCTCGCGATCCTCCAGCTCGACACGCCCGGCGGCCTCGATACGTCGATGCGGCAGATCATCAAGGCCATCCTCGGCTCGCCAGTGCCGGTCGCCGCGTTCGTCGCGCCGGGCGGTGCGCGGGCGGCGAGCGCGGGCACCTACATCGTCTATGCGAGCCACTTCGCGGCGATGGCGCCGGGCACCAACCTCGGCGCGGCGTCGCCCGTGCAGTTCGGCATCGGCGGCGCCGCGCCGCCGGGTGCGAATCCCGCCGCGCCGCGACCGACCGGTGCATCGGGCGCGTCCGGTGTGTCGGACGCGGCTGCCGTGCTGCCGACTGATACGCAATCGACCGAGATCCGCAAGGCGATCCAGGACGCTTCCGCATACATCCGCGGCCTCGCGCAATTGCGCGGACGCAATGCCGAATGGGCCGAGCGCGCGGTGCGCGAGGCCGTGAGCCTGTCGGCGAACGAAGCGCGCGCGCAGCACGTCGTCGACCTGATCGCGCAGGACCCGGCCGACCTCGCGCGCCAGCTCGACGGCCGCACGGTGACGACGACCGCCGGCACGCTGCATCTCGCGAGCGCGCACGCGCCGCTCGTCGTGCTCGCGCCCGACTGGCGCAGCCGCTTCCTGGCGATCATCGCCGATCCGAACGTCGCGCTGATCCTGCTGACGATCGGCATCTACGGGCTCTTCTTCGAATTCGCGAACCCGGGCTTCGTGCTGCCGGGCGTCGCCGGCACGATCTGCCTGCTGGTCGGCCTGTTCGCGATGCAGTTGCTGCCGGTCAGCTATGCGGGCCTCGGCCTCGTATTGCTCGGGCTCGGCTGCCTCGTCGCCGAGGCGTTCCTGCCGACCTTCGGCGTGCTCGGGTTCGGTGGAATCGTCGCGTTCACGATCGGCGCACTGATGCTGATCGATACCGACGTGCCCGGCTACGGGATTCCGTGGCCCGTGATCGCGAGCCTCGCGCTCGGCGGCGCGCTGCTCGTCGCGGGCGTGTCGAGCGTCGCGCTGCGCGCGCGGCGCCGCCCGGTCGTGACCGGCGCCGAGGCGATGCTCGGCAGCATCGGCGAAGTGCTCGACGACGGCCTGCAGCCGGACCAGCCGCAGGGCGCGGCCGGCACGCCACCGTCGGCCGCCGGCTGGGCGCGCGTGCACGGCGAGCGCTGGCGCGTGGCGAGCAGCACGCCGCTGGCAGCCGGCTGCCGCGTGCGCGTGACCGGCCGCCACGGGCTGACGCTGACGGTCGCGCCGCTCTACGACGTGCCCGGCCCCGCCCATCCCCAGGGAGAACCTTCATGATCGGTTACACGTTCGGCTTCAGCAGCGTCCTGGTCGTCTTCGTCGTGGTGCTCGTCGCGTCGTCGATCCGCATCTTTCGCGAGTACGAGCGCGGTGTCGTGTTCATGCTCGGCCGGTTCTGGAAGGTGAAGGGGCCGGGGCTCGTGCTGATCATCCCGATCGTCCAGCAGGTCGTGCGGATCGACCTGCGCACCGTCGTGTTCGACGTGCCGGCGCAGGACGTGATCACGCGCGACAACGTGTCGGTGAAGGTCAATGCGGTCGTGTATTTCCGCGTCGTCGATCCCGAAAAGGCCGTGATCCAGGTCGCGCGCTTCTTCGAGGCGACGAGCCAGCTCGCGCAGACGACGCTGCGCGCGGTGCTCGGCAAGCACGAACTCGACGCGCTGCTCGCCGAGCGCGAACAACTGAACGCCGACATCCAGAAGACGCTCGACGCGCAGACCGATGCGTGGGGGATCAAGGTGTCGACGGTCGAGATCAAGCACGTCGACCTGAACGAGACGATGATCCGCGCGATCGCGCGGCAGGCCGAAGCCGAGCGCGAGCGGCGCGCGAAGGTGATTCATGCGGAAGGCGAATTGCAGGCGTCGGAGAAGCTGCTGCAGGCCGCGCAACGGCTCGCGCTGCAGCCGCAGGCGATGCAGCTGCGCTATCTGCAGACGCTGACGACGATCGCGGCGGACAAGAATTCGACGATCGTGTTTCCGCTGCCGGTCGATCTGCTGGGCGCGTTGCTGGATCGGTTGGGGACGAAGCGCGAGCCTTGAGACGCGCGTGTGCCGGCCCGCACGACGCCGCGGGCCGATACCGATAAGCGCGGGCGCGTGGGCTGCGCCGCCCCGCCCGCGTCAGGCCAGCAGCTTGCGTTCGGCCTTGCCGTACTTGATCGACTTCTCGTCCGGGATCATCAGCCCCGTGTGCTCGTCGCGGCCCTGCAGCAGGAAGCGCGCGTCCGGGTTGCCGATCTGTTCGGCCGCGAGCTTGCTGTCCGCGCCGATCTCGCCCTTCTTCATCCGGTTGACGATCACGCCGGCCGCGGTGTCCTTGAAATCGCGCAGCATCCACGCGTCGCCGTCGCTGTCGCCGAACACCAGCAGCGGGCCGTAGCCCTTCTTCGACGCGAGCACGTTGCGAATGCCCACCGTCTTGCCCGGCCCCCAGTTGAAATGCCAGCCGGCCGGATAGGTGCTCGTGTACTTGCCGTCCTGCATGTCGAGACGCAGGCCGATCACGTTCTCGGGCGGCACGCCGTAGCCGTAGTTCGGATTGCCGGCGAATACGCGCACGACGTCGTCGAGCGACGCGGTGCTCACGTACACGTCGATGCCGTTCGCACGCAGCGTATGCATCACCGCGCGGATTTCCTCGTGAATGCGGATGCCGTGGAAATGCGTATCGGCCACCACGCCTGCCTTGCCCGGCAGCGCTTTCGGGCTTTCGTAGCGGACCTTGCGCAGCGCGTCGCCGATCCCGTAGTTGTTCGACGCTTCCGCCATCGCCTGCAATTCAGCGGTCGTCATGTTCTTGTAGAAGTAGATGATCCACTTGTAGCCGACTTCGAGCGGGTGCGTGTCGCAGATCGCGTCGTACATGAAGTACAGCTTCGCGCGGAAATCCTTGAACGGATCGGTCTCGCGAATCTCGTCGAGGCTCTTGTCGCCGCCGAGGCCCTTGTAATTCGCATGGAGCCAGCGGTAGTCGGACTCCACGTCGGCGGCGAGGTCCTCCATCGTCACCGGCTTGCCGTCGACGGTCGTGTAGTCCTTCATGAACGCGCCCTTCGGCACGTCCTTCCACATCACGGCGACGAACTCGTCCGGCGTCAGCTTGTACTGCAGATGGTTGATCTGGTACATCAGCAGCGCTTCTTCGCAGTCGTTCATGATGCACGTGTTGTCCCAGTCGAACACCGCATACGGGCGGCGCTTGGCGTCGTAGCGCGCGCTCTTGACGCCATGCCGGTCGAGCACCGCCTGCAGGCGCGCGGCGTTGAACGGCGACCAGCGGCCCGGGTCCAGCGCGTCCGGCGCGGTGGCGCTCTTCGCGCCGGCGATGCCGGCCTTGAGCATCAGCGGCGTCGCGGCGGTCGCCGCGGCAAGGGTGTTCATGAACCGGCGGCGTTGCATGGTCTCTCTCCGTGGAAATGTCGAATCGGCTCGGTCGCTGCCCCGCGCGACGCGCGGCACACCGGCCTCGCGAAGCCGAAAAGGCTTCGAATCGGGGCGGATGATGTGACGAAATTATTTCGGCAATTTGACAGCGTCGTGCCGCGACGCGACGGGGAGTTGATCCGGCGCGACATGCCGGGCGGGCGCCGGAGCCTCGCGGGGGGCTCCCGGCCGGCTCCCCCGCCTAGGACGCGTGAGCACGCACCAACCCTCCGGCCCCGACCGCCGCAAACCTAGAGCTTCCCCTCCATTTCGACCGTTCATTAGGAGAAGCCCTCATCCCCAAGGGCTGGCGTATGAGACCAAACCGGCTATGATTGTTACATCGAACAATGGCACATTAAGTGCTGACTGAATAATCCGCTCGGGATCATCGGCGGAGGCGTTCCGGATCAGCGCCCCAGCCTCGCACTGGACCCGCGTCGCGCCGAGACGCAAACGCGGGCCGACACATGGAGACGCATCATGACCGCCCACCATCCGCTGCCGGAAGTCCACCTCGACGAACTGCCGCAATTCCGCGCGGTTCAGCAGCTTGCCTACCGCTGCGTCGAGACCGTCGGCGCGATGCTCTATCCGGGCATCACCGAAAAGGAAGCCGCGCGCCTGCTGACCGAATGGCTGCAGGATCACGGCGTGCACGACTGGCTGCACAAGCCGTTCGCATGGTTCGGCGACCGCACCGCGTTCGACGGCTTCTCCGGCCTCAAGCACATGGGCGGCTTCAATCTCGCGTTCTTCCCGAGCAACCGCCAGCTCGAAACCGACATGCCGGTAATCCTCGACGTCGCGCCGGTGCTCGACGGCATCGTCGCCGACGTCGGCTACGCGCACTGTCTCGGCCGCAACCCGATCCTCGAGCAGTTGCAGGACGACCTGATGGACCATCGCGACCTGATCGTGCGGCTCGTGAAGGCGCGCCGGCCAATGGCGGAAGTCGCACAGGAAGTCGACGCGCTGTGCCGCCGCCAGGGCGTCGAGCCGCGCCACAAGGCCTATCCGTTCAAAGTGCTCGCGCATCGCGTCGCGAAGATCCACAAGCTGTCGAAGCCGCGCTTCGTCGCGCGCTTCGGGCTGAATGCGACGCGCAACCTGCTGCTCGACCAGGGCCGCGCGGCGAAACGGCAGGGCTGGTCGCCGCTGTGGTCGATCGACCGCCGCTCCGAGCATGCGCCGGTGCCGGGCCTGTGGGCCGTCGAGCCGCATCTCGGCTTCGCCGGCGCCGGCGCGAAATTCGAGGAACTGCTCGTGATCACCGACGACGACGCGTACTGGCTCGACGACGACCTGCCGCACGTGCGCCGCTGGCAGCGCCGCCAGGCTGAACGCACGCAGGCCGCGGCGAACGTTCCGGCCGCCGCCTGACGCGCCCGCACCTCTCCCTCGACTCCCTGAACGACGGACTCACGATGCAGCCTCTTTCCGACGAAGCGCCGCTGGCCCTGTTCGAATCGGTTCACGGCGAAACGGCGGTCGCCTCCGGCGACCTGACGCTCGCGGTCCGGACCTGGGGCGACCCGGCCCGCTCGCCGGTCGTGCTCGTGCACGGCTATCCCGACGACAGCAGCGTCTGGCAGCACGTCGCGCCGCTGCTCGCGCGCCGACACTACGTGATCGCGTACGACGTGCGCGGCGCGGGCCTGTCCGGCGTGCCGACGCGCACGGCCGACTACCATCTCGCGAAGCTGACCGACGATTTCGTCGCGGTGATCGATGCGCTCTGCCCCGGGCGGGCCGTGCACCTGGTCGCACACGACTGGGGGTCGATCCAGGGCTGGGAATTCGTCACCGATCCGCGCCTGGCCGGCCGTATCGCGTCGTATACGTCGTGCTCGGGGCCGTGCCTCGACCACGTCGGCTTCTGGCTGCGCGAACGCGTGCTGCACCCGACGCCCGCATCGCTCGCCAGGCTCGGCGGCCAGCTCGTGCGCTCGTGGTACGTGTATCTGTTCCACCTGCCGTTTCTTCCCGAACTCGGCTGGCGGCTGTGGCTGGGCCGCGCGTGGCCGGGCCTGCTGCGCCGGCTCGAGAAAACGCCTGCCGCGCCGCGCCCGACCCAGGCCGACGACGGCGCGCGCGGCGTGCGCCTGTATCGCGCGAACTTCATCCGCTGCCTGTTCGCGCCGCGCGAACGCTATGCGCACGCACCGGTGCAGACGATCGTGCCGCTCGGCGACAAATACGTGAGCCCCGCGCTGTCCGAAAACCTGTCGCGCTGGGTGCCGCAGTACTACCGCCGCGAAGTCGCGGCCGGCCACTGGCTGCCGCTCGCCGATCCCGCGCGCTTCGCGGATCTCGCCGGGCAATTGATCGACGCGGTCGAATCCGGCAACGAACCGCCCGCGCTCGCGAACGCGCGCCGCCGCGCCACCAGCGGGCGCTTCGGCGGCAAGGTCGCGGTCGTCACCGGCGCGGGCAGCGGGATCGGCCGCTGCGCGGCGCTGGCCTTCGCCCGCGAAGGCGCGACGGTCGTCGCATGCGACATCGATTTCGCGAGCGCCGAACGCACCGCGCTGCTCATCGGGCTGACCGGCGCGCACGCGCATGCGAAGCGCGTCGACGTCGGGTCCGCCGACGAAATGGAAACGCTCGCGGCATGGGTCGGCAGCGAACTCGGCGGCGCGGACGTCGTGATCAACAACGCGGGCATCGGCATGGCCGGCGGCATCCTCGACACGAGCACGCGGCACTGGGAGCGCATCCTGCACGTGAATCTGTGGGGCGTGATCCACGGCTCGCGGTTGTTCGCGCAGCAGATGGCCGCGCGCGGCACCGGCGGGCACATCGTCAATACCGCATCGGCCGCCGCGTTCGGGCCGTCGCGCGACCTGCCCGCGTATGCGACGACGAAGGCCGCGGTGCTGATGCTCAGCGAATGCATGCGCGCGGAGCTCGCGGACAAAGGCATCGGCGTGACGGCCGTGTGCCCCGGTTTCGCGGAGACGGGAATCATGGCGTCGACGCACTACGCGGGCGCCGACGCGCAGGACGAAGCGCGGCTGCGCAAGCGCGCGACCAGGCTGTACCAGATGCGCGGCCTGAAACCCGAAACCGTCGCGCAGGCGATGGTCGACGGCGTGCTGCGCAACCGCCCCGTCGTCGCGGTCGGCGGCGAAGCGCACGCGCTGCGCTTCGTCGGCCGCTTCATGCCGTGGCTGGGCCGGATGATCGCGCGCATCAGCATGGCATCGCATTGACGGCGCACGACGCCGCACAAGGACAGGGGGACAACATGACCGATACCGCCGACTATCACAAGATCAAGGCCCGGCACGTGAAGTTCGACTTCAGCGACACGCCGGTCACCTGGGTGCCGAACGATCCGGGCAGCACGCACATCATCAACACGCTGAACCTGCTGTTCCCGGAAGGCGAGCTGTGGTTCTGCCGCGTGTACAACAAGGCGCTGCCGCTGATCGCCGATGCACGCCTGCGCGACGAAGCCGAAGGCTTCCTGCGGCAGGAAGCCGTGCATTCGCGCTCGCACGGCGGCGTACTGAAGCACTACTACGACCGCCACGGCATCGACACGAAGCCGTTCACGCAGAAGCTCAACCGGCTGTTCACGCGCGTGCTCGGCGAAGCCCCGCTCGGGCTGAAGATCGGCCATACGCGCTTCTGGCTGCGGCAACAACTCGCGGTGATCGCGTCGCTCGAGCATTTCTTCGGCTATCTCGGTAACTGGGTGCTGAACGCGCACGGGCTCGACGAAGGCCGTGCGGACCCGACGATGGTCGACCTGCTGCGCTGGCACGGTGCCGAGGAAGTCGAGCACCGCACCGTCGCGTTCGACATCTACCGGCACCTGAGCGGCACCTATCCGGAGCGCTGCGTGCACATGGCGTTCGTGATCCTGCTGCTGCTCTACTACATCACGACCGGGGCGAAATTCATGTACCGGCGCGACCCGGACGCCGGCCGCTACCCGGGCTTCGTGCTCGCGTGGTGGCAGGGTTCGCGGCGCGGGCACCTGCCGTCGTTCTGGAAGGTGATCGGCGCGGCGCTGCGCTATTTCAAGCCGGGCTATACGCCGCACCGCGAAGGCTCGACCGAGCAGGCGCTCGCGTACCTCGCGCGCTCGCCGGCCGCGCAGGCGGCCGCGCACGGCGGCAACTGGGGCACGACGAAAGGCGCATAAGCGGGCTTCCGGCCGGTTCGGGGGCGGCGCCCGCCGAAATGCGTACAATCGCGGCTTCAATTTCCCGGAGGTGCCGCGATGGCCATGAAGAAAACCGATCTCGAAAAGAACAAGGCGCTCAAGCTGACGCATGCGATGAAACAGTCGAGCTCCGCGCGTTTCGGCAAGGGCGCCGACGAAGCGGCCAAGCTGGACCGTCGCGCGCAGCGCAAGCTCGACCAGGAACAGGGCCTCGTGCCGTTCGCGTGCAAGCTCAACGCCGAGCTGGTCGAACAACTGAAGGCCCGCGCGGCCACGCACCCGGCAGGGATGACGGGCCTGCTGTCCGAGCTGCTCGTGAACGGCCTCGCGCAACGCGACGCGTAACCCGCGCCCGCATCGAAAACTGTCGTTGACGCCGCCGCTGCGCGGCGACACGCTCGCTCGCGTGCCGGTGTTCGCGCTCATCGCCATCGCGCTCCATCGCCGGGCACATGCATGAATCGGCGCGTCATCGGTGGCGCTGGTGCGTGAGCGCGCCGATCAGTACCGCCGCCCCTCGCACAAGGCCTCGCCGGAAACGGCCGAGGCTTTTTTTCGAGCTTGCGCGCCAGCGGGAACAAGGGACCGAAAGCACTCGCGTATTGAGATTCTTTTCAGGAAGTTGGTCGCATCGATGCCGCGTGGACACAATACGAATCCCGAACGCCTTGTGTCACCCCAAAAGGCGTTCCCACCCATCGAAACCGGAGATTATCTGATGAACGCATCCCGAGTGATACTTGCTCTCGCCGCAGCATTCGCCGTCAGCGGCAACGCCGTGGCCTGCGACGATCCTGACCACGACGCGCCCGCTGCCCAGCAACAGACCAGCGACCAGGCGAGCACGGAGGAAGCAGCCAGCCGCTGAGCGCCGCGCGCGTTGCCCGAGCAAGCCGGCACGATGCCCGGTCGCCCGGGCATCGCCGACTCGTTCACGGCATGCACTGAACCGGGCTCGCACTCGTTTGTCATCTGGTGTGCGGACCTTCCACATTATTCGCATACCGTATCAATATGACCAAACGAACACTGCTCCAGTTGACCGTGCTTGCGAGCCTGCTCGCAAGCCTCCCCTCCATCCTGAACGCGGCGCCCGCACCGGCAAGTCACGGCGCGCCTGCGGCGTCTTCCGGCGCGATCGCGCTGCCCTCCGGCACCCGCATTGCGGAGCGCGACACCGGCCGGGTTCTCGCGTCGATGGCGCGCGACCACGCGATCAAGACGGTTCGCGGCAACGGCAAGCGCACGCTCTATGTCTTCTCCGATCCGGATTGTTCCCATTGCAAAAGACTGGAGCGCACGCTTGAACGGATCGACAACGTCACCATTCAAACCTTCCTCTATCCGCTCGAGGGACTCCATCCGCAGGCCGCCGTGCATGCGCGTGGCGTCTGGTGCGCGAATGACCGGAATGCGGCGTGGAAAGCGTGGATGATCGACAACGCGCAACCTGCCGCCGGCACGTGTGCCGCACCGCTCGCGCAGATCCGCTCGCTCGGCCTTGCGTTGGGCCTGCGCGGCACGCCGACGCTGTTCAACGCGAACGGCCGCATGATGTCCGGTGCGGTTTCCGCACCCGCCATCGAAACGTTGCTGAACGACTGAACCTGCTCGAAGAAATGCGCGCATCAGGTGCTGACGGCGAGACGCGGGCCGGTGCTCCGAGGAGTGGAATCGAGGTCGGGGCGTTGCGCCGCCTGCGAGATCGCCCACGGGTCGATGCCTTGCTTTTGCACCTCCTCGAGAAATGACACCCGTGTGCGCCAGTAATCCGCCTGTAATTTCGCATCGATGACGGGCCTGCTGTCCGAGCTGCTCGTGAACGGCCTTGCACAACGCGACGCGTAACCGCCACGTATCTCGAAATTGCCGTTGACAGCGCCGCGCTGCCACGACACACTCGTTCGCATGCCTATGCTCAAGCCCAACGCCATCGCGCATAAAACACGAGTGAACGCCCATGCGTGGCGATCACCGGGGGCGCTTGTGCGTTAGCATCGAGATTCAGTTGCGCATGTCACGAGGCCTCGCCGGAAACGGATGAGGCCTTTTGTTTTGGTGCGCGTCATCCCGCCCGGCTCAACGGATGGAGATGACGATGGACCAAGCAAGCCGGCTGGTTGTTTGTCGCGATCGGTGCCGCACCGACGCAATCGCATTGCCGAGCGTCGAGCTGCATTTCACGGTCGCGCCGCGCAGGACGCTGGCGTGGCGTGCCCGGCACGACGCCGAGATCCGTGTGCACGATGCGACGCTGTGGATCACGCGGCTGGGCAGCGTCGACGATTACTGGATTCGAACCGGCGACGTGCTGCGCGTGCAGCGCGGCGATCGCATCTGGATCAGCACCGACGACGAGCGGCCCGCCGCAGCCTCGATCACGACCGTGTACGTGATGAAGCGCGACGCGTGGCTTGCGCGCGCGCTCGCGCAGTTGCGCATCATGCTGGGCGAACGATGTCGATGATGTCCCGAGCGACGCATCGTGCATCGCTGCGCGCTCGATCCGCGCGCGCAGCGACCTCGTGAAACGCAGCACGTGCGCGGCAACGTATCGCCCGCGCCTCTCCCGAAAATAGTCGTTGACAACACTGCGGCCCGACAACAAAATCGATCGCATGCCTACGTTCAAGCTCATCGCCGTCGCGATTCATTGCTCGATGAACATTCGAAAGAATGATTCACGGGAGGCGCTTGTGCGTTAGCAATCGAGCAGTACCGCATGTCACACAAGGCCTCGCCGGAAACGGATGAGGCCTTTTTGTTCTGGTGCGCGTCATCCGTCCGGCTCACTGAATGGAGAAGACGATGGACCAGGCAAGCCAGCTGTTTGATCGTCCCGATCGGCGCCGCACCGGCACGATCGCACTACCGACTGTCGTGATCCGTTTCGCGATCGCGCCGCGCACGACGATGACCTGGCGCGCGCCGCAGGATGCGGAGCTCCGCGCGCATGGCGCGGCGCTGTGGGTCACGCGCCCGCCGAGCGTCGACGACGACTGGGTGCGGCCCGGCGACGTGCTGCGCATCGCGCGCGGCGAGCGCATCTGGATCGGCACCGACGCCGACCGATCGGCCGAAGCGACGATCACGACCGCGTACGTGCGCCGCGGCGAGCGCTTCAGGCGCGCGCTCGCGCAAGTGCAACGTTTGCTCGTCGGGATAGGGAGAAGCAGCGGATGAGCGACGTGCCGTCAAGCACGCGAGACGCGGAACGGCCGCGACCGGAAACGGACGCACCCGCGGCGCAGCACGCCGCAGGTGCGCATCGAATGCCGCGGCACACCAGTGCGTGCCGCGAGCGATCGCACGCCGTGCGCAACGACCGGATGCAGTGTGCGCATCAGGTGCTGGCGGCGAGGCGCGGGCCCGTGCTCCGTGGAGTGGAATCGAGGTCGGGACGTTGCGCTGCCTGCGAGGTCACCCACGGATCGATGCCCTGCTTCTGCACCTCTTCGAGGAATGACACTCGTGTACGCCAGTAATCCGCTTGTAATTTCGCATCGATGACGCGCTGTTCGGCTGCGAACAGTTCCATGCGCGCCGTCACGAGCATCGATGCAGCGGTTTTTTCCGGCGTGGGGGCGTGTCGCATCGCCCAACGGCTGATCCAGTTCAACATGCTGACCTCCGTGATTTACGGACGAACCCGCATCGGGCAATCGCAATCTGCCGCGCCTGACCGGCCGTGCCTGCCCAAACGCGCAACGGCCTTGACCGCCATTCACCGCCTGGCCTGCACGGACTGCGACTCCCCCGCGTCGGCAATTACCGGCCGGCGTGTGCATGCGCGGTGTATCTATCCTAGAAAGACTTGCCGGTTTATGCGATGGGGTCTTGCAATCTTTTACACAGAAACCACAGTCGCGCCCGCATCGCGAAATGACAGTTGCGGACGGGACGGCTTCGGCGCAGGATAGCCCGATATCTGCAGCCGCCTGGGCTGATGAATGGCAGCTGCCGGGCATTCGTACCGGCCGCGCGCACGTGCGGGCGCGCGGTTTCAGCCGCAAGCCGTCGCACACTCGCCATGCGCGACGCGGCCGCCGTGCCGTTGCGCACGCATCGGCCGGTTTTCCGCATTCCTCCTGCTTCCGCTTCCTTCGTTTCGCCCGTTTCCGCCATTTCTGCCGGTCCGCGCCGCGCGAACCGGTAAAATGCGCGCCTTCGTCGCGCGGCCGGGCTGCCAGGCCGTTCGCGCGCAGGCAACCGATCGTGCCCTCCAACTATATCGTCCGAGCTATCCGCGCTATTACAATCCGCCGATAGCCGGGCAATAGTGGCTGGTTACATTAAGCCCGCCGCGCGCTGCCTGTAGAACAATTCGGCACAACAATCAACACGATCCGACCGGAGAAACGCCTTCATGGAATCCATCAAGCGGTATTTCGGCTTCGCTGAAGCCGGCACCGACTTCCGCACCGAGATACTCGCGGGCGTCACCACGTTCCTGACGATGGCCTACATCATCTTCGTCAATCCCGCGATCCTCGGCGATGCCGGCATGCCGAAGGAATCCGTGTTCGTCGCGACCTGCCTCGTCGCGGCGCTGGCGTCGATCATCATGGGGCTGTACGCGAACTACCCGATCGCATGCGCGCCCGGCATGGGCCTGAACGCGTATTTCGCGTACACGGTCGTCAAGGGGATGGGCTTCACGTGGCAGGCCGCGCTCGGCGCGGTGTTCATCTCCGGCTGCCTGTTCCTGCTCGTCACGCTGTTCCGCGTGCGCGAGGCGATCGTCAACGGCATTCCGAAATCGCTGCGGATCTCGATCACCGCCGGTATCGGCCTGTTCCTCGGCATCATCTCGCTGAAGACGTCGGGCGTGATCGTCGGCAACCCGGCCACGCTCGTCACGCTCGGCGATCTGCACAAGCCCACGACGATCCTCGCGATCGTCGGCTTCTTCACGATCGTCACGCTCGACCACCTGCGCGTGCGCGGCGCGATCCTGATCGGCATCATCGGCGTCACGGTGCTGTCGTTCTTCTTCGGCGACAACCAGTTCCACGGCGTGTTCTCCGCGCCGCCGTCGATCGATGCAACGCTGTTCAAGCTCGACATCGGCGCCGCGCTGTCGACCGGCATCATCAACGTGATCCTCGTGTTCTTCCTCGTCGAGCTGTTCGATGCGACGGGTACGCTGATGGGCGTCGCGAACCGCGCGGGCCTGCTCGTCGAGGGCAAGATGAACCGCCTGAACAAGGCGCTGCTCGCCGACAGCACGGCAATCGTCGCGGGCTCGGTGCTCGGCACGTCGTCGACCACCGCGTATATCGAAAGCGCGTCGGGCGTGCAGGCCGGCGGCCGCACGGGCGTGACGGCGATCACCGTCGCGGTGCTGTTCCTCGCGTGCCTGTTCATCGCCCCGCTCGCCGGCGTCGTGCCGGCCTACGCAACGGCGCCGGCGCTGCTGTACGTGTCGTGCCTGATGCTGCGCGAGATGGTCGAAGTACCGTGGGACGATGCGACGGAAGCCGTGCCGGCCGCGCTGACCGCGCTGCTGATGCCGTTCACGTACTCGATCGCGAACGGCGTCGCGTTCGGCTTCATCGCATACGGCGGCCTCAAGCTGCTGACGGGCCAGGCGCGCACGGTCAAGCCGATCGTGTGGATCATCGCGGCCGTGTTCCTGTTCCGCTTCTTCTATCTCGGCAGCGAGTAAGCGAAGCGCATCGCAGCGCGGCATGATGAAAAAACGCCACCTCCGGGTGTAATGCCGTTCAGTTAAGGTTCTTTCTGAGGAACCGGACAGCATAACGAGCAGGACGGGACTTGACGGCCCGATCGC
>NZ_JAGIQD010000018.1:0-140950 GCF_017815045.1 Burkholderia sp. CpTa8-5 | reverse complement strand
ATCTCAGCGCAACGTTTACAACCACTCCTTCCACAAAACAAAAATGCCCTTCGGTCGCTTAACTGAACGGCATTACAGCCCTCGGGCCGTTTTTGAACACCGAACCGCTACGCGATCATGCTTCGTAAGCGGCCGGCCGGATCGCGATGACCCGCGAGCCCGGAAACCGCGCGGTGAACGTACTGCCGCGCCCTTCCTCGCTCTGCACGTACAGATGCGCATCGTGCCGCTGCAGCACGTGCTTGACGATCGCGAGCCCGAGGCCCGTGCCGCCGGTGTCGCGCGACCGGCTGCGATCGACACGGTAGAAGCGCTCGGTGAGCCGTGGCAGATCGGCGGCCGGAATCCCGAAGCCGCTGTCCGTGACGGAAAACACGCCCTGTGCGCCCTCGCGCCGCCACGACACGACGATCTTGCCGCCGTCCGGCGTATAGCGGATCGCGTTCGTGACGAGATTCGCGAACGCGCTGAACAACTCCGTCTGCGCACCGGTGACGCCGAGCGTCTCGTCGATCGAGAACGCGATGTCGTGATGCCCGTTCGACAGCGTGTGCGCATCTTCCTTCAGATGGTCGAACACCGCACGCATGTCGATCGCGTGATCGACCGGCGGCTTGCTCTCGCCTTCCAGCTTCGCGAGCACCAGCAGGTCGGTCACGATGTGCCGCATCCGCGACGCCTGCTGCTCCATCATGTCGAGATAGCGCGCGCGGTCCTCCTCGTTCAGCGGCAGCTCGCGCATCGTCTCGAGGAAGCCCGACAGCACGGTGAGCGGCGTCTTCAGCTCGTGCGACACGTTCGCGACGAAGTCGCGCCGCATCGCGTCGGTGCGCTCGAGCTCGGTGATGTCCTGCGTGAGCAGCAGCTTGCGGTTCTCGCCGTACGGAAACACCTGCACGGCCAGCACGTTCTGCCGCGAGTCGCCCATGCCGCGCATCAGCAGCGTGTCCTCGTAATGCTGCGCATTGAGGTAGCGGACGAAATCGGGATGACGCACCAGGTTCGTGATGTGCTGGCGCAGGTCGCGCTTCGCATCGAGGCCGAAATGGACTTCGGCGATCGCGTTGCACCACTCGATCTGGTCGTGGTCGTCGAGCATCGCGACGCCGTTCGGCGAGGCCTGGATTGCCTGGATGAAACGCGAATGCTGCTGCTCGACCTGTCGCACCTGCGCATGCCACTGCTTCGCGAGCTTGTGCAGCCGATAGTAGATCTCGCCCCAGATGCCCGGCGCGCTCGGCACTTCGCCGTAGACGGGCGCATCGAGCAGGCGCCACAGACGCTGCGTATGGAAGGTGCTGAAAAAGCCCTGCGCGACCAGCATCACGACCACGAACACAAGGCCCGCGGTCGGGCCGGCGAACACGCCGACCAGCACGCCGATCAGCACGAGCAGCACGAGCGACACCAGGAAGCGCGCCCAGATGATGTTCATGATTCAGCGTCCGAAAGAAGGAGCGGCAGCCGCGGCACGCGGCATGCCCGAATACGTTACGCGTGCTTGGCGAGGCGGTAGCCGCTGCCGCGCACGGTTTCGATCATCGCATCGCAGCCGGCCGGTTTCAAGGCCGCGCGCAATCGTTTGATGTGCACGTCAACGGTGCGCTCCTCGACGAACACGTGGTCGCCCCACACCTGGTCGAGCAGTTGCGTGCGGCTGTGCACGCGCTCCGGATGCGTCATGAAGAAATGCAGCAGGCGAAACTCGGTCGGGCCGAGATCGAGCTTGATCTCGCTGCCGTCCCCGTGTGCGGCGACGCGATGCGTGGCCGGGTCGAGGCGCAGCCCGTTGATCGACACGACGTCCTCGGTCAGCTGCGGCGCGCGGCGGCGCAGCACCGCCTTGATGCGCGCCATCAGTTCCTTCGGCGAGAACGGCTTCGTCACGTAGTCGTCCGCGCCGATTTCGAGGCCGAGCACCTTGTCCTGCTCGTCGCCGCGCGCGGTGAGCATGATGATCGGGATGTGCTTGGTCCGTTCGTTGTTGCGCAGGTCGCGCGCGAACGCGATGCCGGACTTGCCCGGCAGCATCCAGTCGAGCAGCACGAGATCGGGCAGCACGTCGCTGATCAGGTTCTGCGCCTGTTCGGCGTTGTACGCGCGGATCGGGCAGTGACCGGCGTGCTGGAGATTCACCGAGATCAGTTCGGAAATCGCGGGCTCATCTTCAACGACGAGAATGTTGCTGGGCATCGGCACCTCTGTTCTTCCTATGGAGTCGATTAACTGTTGGCTTCGCGATCGAGCGTGTCGCGCGGCTGGTGCCGCACGTCGGTGCCCTTCACGATGTAGATGATGAATTCGGCGATGTTCTTCGCGTGGTCGCCGATCCGTTCGATCGCCTTCGCGATGAAGAGATAATCGAGGCCCACCGAGATCGTGCGCGGATCTTCCTGCATGTACGACACGAGCTTGCGCACGAACGCGCGGAATTCCATGTCGATTTCCTTGTCGTCCTTGACGATCTGCGCGGCGGCCACCGTGTCGAGGCGCGCGAATGCGTCGAGCGCGCGGCGCAGGATCGTCACGGCCATCTCGCCCGACACCTTGATCTCGGCGATGTTGACCGCGCGTGCGGCCGGCTCGTCGACCAGGCGGCGCACACGCTTGGCGATCTTCTCGGCTTCGTCGCCGGCGCGCTCGAGGTTCGTAATCGTTTTCGAAATCGACATCAAAAGACGCAGGTCGCGCGCGGCAGGCTGCCTCCGCGCGATGATGTTGCCGCATTCCTGGTCGATGTCCACTTCCATCGCGTTCAGCGTTTCCTCGGCCGCGATCACCTTCTCGGCCGTATCGCGATCGAACTCGTTCAGCGCGCGCATCGCGCCGACGATCTGCGATTCGACGAGTCCGCCCATTTCCAGCACTTTCGACGACACGGCATTCAGGTCCGCGTCGAACTGGCTCGACAGATGTTTATCCGACATGGTTGTTGTTCTCCGTCATCAGCCGAAGCGGCCGGTGATGTAGTCTTCCGTTTCCTTGCGCACCGGCTTGATGAAGATCTTTTCGGTGTCGCCGAACTCGATCAGCTCGCCCAGGTACATGTAGGCCGTGTAATCCGAGCAGCGTGCGGCCTGCTGCATGTTGTGCGTGACGATCACGACCGTGTAGTCGCTCTTCAGCTCCGCGATCAGCTCTTCGATGCGGCCCGTCGAGATCGGGTCGAGCGCCGAGCACGGTTCGTCGAGCAGCAGCACTTCCGGACGGATCGCGATGCCGCGCGCGATGCACAGACGCTGCTGCTGGCCGCCCGACAGCCCGTAGCCGCTCTGGCCCAGCTTGTCCTTCACTTCGTTCCACAGCGCGGCCTTCGTGAGCGCCCACTCGACACGGTCGTCCATTTCCGAGCGCGTGAGCTTTTCGAACATCTTCACGCCGAACGCGATGTTGTCGTAGATCGACATCGGGAACGGGGTCGGCTTCTGGAACACCATGCCGATCCGCGCGCGCAGCAGCGAGATGTCGCGCTTCGTCGTCAGCAGGTTCTCGCCGTCCATCAGGATTTCGCCTTCGGCGCGCTGCTCCGGATAGAGCGCGAACATCTTGTTGAACGTGCGCAGCAGCGTCGACTTGCCGCAGCCCGACGGGCCGATGAACGCCGTCACCTTCCCTTCGGGAATGCGCAGGTTGATGTTCTTCAGCGCGTGGAACTTGTTGTAGAAGAAATTGAGGTTGTTGACCTCGATCTTCGCGTTCAGCGGCGCGAGCGGACGGCCGTGCGCCGCGTCTTGCGTGCCGGCGGGCGCAGCGGTGCGCTCGACGGGATTCAGGTGGCTTTCTGCCATATTCATCGGATTGCTCCGCCGTTACTTTTTCGAGAAGATCGAGCGCGCCAGGACGTTCAGTCCGAGCACCCCGAGCGTAATCAGGAACACGCCCGCCCATGCGAGCGACTGCCATTCCGCGAACGGGCTCATCGCGAACTTGTAGATCGTGACCGGCAGGTTCGCCATCGGCTGGCTCATGTCGACCGAGAAGAACTGGTTCGACAGCGCGGTAAACAGCAGCGGCGCCGTTTCGCCGGCGATCCGCGCGACCGCGAGCAGCACGCCCGTCACGATCCCGCCGACCGACGCGCGCAGCGTGATCTTCAGCACCATGCGCCACTTCGGCGTGCCGAGCGCGACGGCCGCTTCGCGCAGCGCGTTCGGCACGAGCTTCAGCATGTTCTCGGTCGTGCGGATCACGATCGGGATCTGCAGCAGCGCCAGCGCGATCACGCCGGCCCAACCGGAGAAGCGCCCCGACTTCGCGACGACGATCGCGTACACGAACAGGCCGATCACGATCGACGGCGCGGACAGCAGGATGTCGTTGATGAAGCGGATCGTGCTCGCCAGCAGGTTCTTCTGCCCGTATTCGGCGAGATAGACGCCCGCGAGGATGCCGATCGGCGTGCCGACCAGCGTGCCGAAGCCGCACAGCAGCAGGCTGCCGACGATCGCGTTCGCGAGACCGCCGCCTTCCGTGTTCGGCGCCGGCGTCGATTCGGTGAACAGTTGCAGCGACAGGCCGCCGACGCCGAGGTGCACCGTCGTGTAGAGAATCCACACGAGCCACAGCAGGCCGAAGGCCATCGCGCCGAGCGACGCGGTGAGCGCGATCGCGTTGACGACCTTGCGCTTGCGCTGCAGGCGGTTGCGCATCGCGTCGAGCGCGGCGCCGCTCGGCCCCGGGAAATTCATGATGGGCTCGCTCATTTCTTGCCCTCTCCCTTCTCGAGACGAAGCAGCAGCAGTTTGGAGATGGACAGCACGATGAACGTGATCACGAACAGGATCAGGCCGAGCTCCATCAGCGCGGACGTGTGCAGGCCCGGCTGCGCTTCCGCGAATTCGTTCGCGAGCGCCGACGTGATGCTGTTGCCCGGCGCGAACAGCGACACGCTGTCGAGCAGGTTCGTATTGCCGATCACGAAGGTCACGGCCATCGTTTCGCCGAGCGCGCGGCCGAGGCCGAGCATCACGCCGCCGATCACGCCGGTCTTCGTATAGGGCAGCACGACCTTCCACATCACTTCCCAGGTCGTGCAGCCGATCCCGTATGCCGACTCCTTCAGCAGCACCGGCGTGACCTCGAACACGTCGCGCATCACCGACGCGATGTACGGGATGATCATGATCGCGAGAATCACGCCGGCCGCGAGGATGCCGATGCCGATCGGCGCGCCGGACGTCAGCGGGCCGAGCACCCACACGTCCTTGAGCAGCCGGCCGATGGGCTTCTGGAAGTATTCGGCGAAGATCGGCGCGAACACGAGCAGCCCCCACATGCCGTACACGATCGACGGAATCGCGGCGAGCAACTCGATCGCGATGCCGAGCGGACGGCGCAACCACACGGGCGCGAGCTCGGTGAGGAACAGCGCGATGCCGAAACTGACCGGCACCGCGATGACGAGTGCAATGATCGACGTCACGATCGTGCCGTAGATCGGCACGAGTGCGCCGTAGATGTCCGAGTTGGGATCCCACTCGGATTGCCACAGGAAGCCGAGGCCGAACTTCTGGATGGTCGGCAGCGACGCAATGATCAGGGAAATGATGATCCCGCCGAGCAGCAGCAGGGTCACGATCGCGGCGAGCCGCGCAAGGCCGCCGAACAGGACATCCCCGAGACGGCTCGGCGCGCGCTGCTGCGCACTGTCGGGCGATCGGGAGGACGGGTATGAAATATCAGACATGGGTGCCTGCTTTTGATCGCCGGGCGCCGTAACGCCCGGCTTTACCGCACACACTGCCCGACCGGCACGGCCGGGCAGCGAACCGCTGGATGGCTTACTCGGCGGCGACCGGCTTGCCCGAAGCGTCCGTCACCTTCGTCTTCCACTGCTTGCGGATTTCCGTCTCGACCGTCGCCGGCAGCGAGATGTAGTCGAGGCTGTCGGCAGCCTTCTCGCCGTTCTTGAACGCCCAGCTGAAGAACTTCAGCGTTTCCGCGCCCTGCTCCGGCTTGTCCTGCTTCGCGTGCAGCAGCACGAACGTCGCGCCGACGACCGGCCACGCGTCCTTGCCCGGCTGGTTCGTCAGGATCTGGTAGAACGACTTCGACCAGTTCGCGCCGGCTGCAGCGGCCTTGAACGTTTCCGTCTTCGGCTCGACCACCGTGCCCGTCGAATTCTTCAGCGCAGTGTAGGTCATGTTGTTCTTCTTCGCGTACGCCCACTCGACGTAGCCGATCGCGCCCGGCAGGCGCTGCACGAAGGCCGCGACGCCGTCGTTGCCTTTGCCGCCCGTGCCCGTCGGCCAGTTGACCGTCGTGCCTTCGCCGATCTTCGACTTCCACTCGTCGTTGACCTTCGACAGGTAGTTCGTCCAGATGAAGCTCGTGCCCGAGCCGTCGGCGCGGCGGACCACGGCGATGTCCGTATCCGGCAGCTTGACCTTCGGGTTCAGCGCGGCGATCGCCGGGTCGTTCCACTTCTTGATCTTGCCGAGGTAGATGTCGCCGAGCACCGGGCCCGACAGCGTCAGTTCGCCGGCCTTCACGCCCGGCACGTTGACGACCGGCACCACGCCGCCGACCACCGTCGGGAACTGGAACAGGCCTTCCTTCGCGAGATCTTCGTCCTTCAGCGGCGCGTCCGAACCGGCAAAATCGACCGTCTTCGCGTTGATCTGCTTCAGGCCGCCCGACGAGCCGATGCCTTGGTAGTTGACCTTCGCGCCGCCGGACTGCTGGTAGTCGGCAGCCCATTTCGTATAGATCGGCATCGCGAACGTGCTGCCTGCGCCCGTGATGTCGGCAGCTTGAGCGGCGACGGCGAAAAGCGCGCCAGCCAGGCCGGCAATCGCGGTTTGCATCAATTTCATGAGACCTCCAGTGTGTGAGCGGATGACTACGGCACCGCGAAGGTTAGGGGCTGCTCATGACGGTAATGTGACAATCGATGAAACTGGCGTGACAGTAACATGACTGGTTGAAAGGGAATATCGGGTCGCGCGTCGGGGCGCGGGAGCGGCGCTGGCGGCAAGAATCGCCTGGCTCGAAGGGAGGGGATGAACGCCGTTTCAACGGCGTGCGAGGGCATCGTAGCGCGGCGTCGGACGGACGGGAAGCCCGGTCCGGCCGGAAGTCTGATTCGGGGTCTGATGCCGGCTTCGATGGAAGGGATGCGTTTGCCGAAGCCTGCTTCTATTAGGTAACGCAAACCTTTGCGTCTGACAAAAACGACGGCGCCCGAGGGCGCCGCACACACATTCGTCGGGAGCCAGCGCGCGGGCGGTCGGACCGCCGCGCGCGCGCCCCCGTCAGGCCGTCGCCGCGCGCACCGCGTCGGCGATCGTCTCCGCATGGCGCACCGCATCGGCCGCCTGCCGTGCTTCGACCATCACGCGCAGCACGGGCTCCGTGCCCGATGCGCGGATCAGCACGCGGCCGCTGCCGGCGAGCGCGGCCTCGGCCGCATCGATCGCCGCGCGAATCGACGCGCTGCCCTTCCAGTCGGCGCCCGGCTTCATCCGCACGTTGATCAGCTTCTGCGGGAACAG
The DNA here is from genome assembly GCF_017815045.1 of Burkholderia sp. CpTa8-5. NCBI lineage: Bacteria > Pseudomonadati > Pseudomonadota > Betaproteobacteria > Burkholderiales > Burkholderiaceae > Burkholderia > Burkholderia sp. CpTa8-5. Next base: position 133,457 of record NZ_JAGIQD010000018.1, on the reverse strand, counting down.
CGTGACGCCGTCGAGCATCTGCGCGAGCGTGCGGCCGCTGCGTTTCAGCGCGGCCAGCACGAGCAGCGCCGACACGATGCCGTCGCCGGTCGTATGCCGGTCGAGCGACAGGATGTGGCCCGACCCTTCCGCGCCGAGCTGCCAGCCGTGCTCGCGCAACTGCTCGAGCACGTAGCGGTCGCCGACCGCCGCACGGACGAACTTCACGCCCTCGCGCTGCAGCGCGACTTCGACGGCAAGGTTCGTCATCAGCGTGCCGACCGCGCCTTCGACCTTGCCGTCGGTCGCGATCCGGTCCTTCACGAGCACGTAGAGCAGCTCGTCGCCGTTGTACAGGCGACCGGTCGCGTCCACGACCTGCAGACGATCGGCGTCGCCGTCGAGCGCGATGCCGAGATCGGCATGGTTCGCCCGCACCGCGCGCACCAGCGCGTCGGGCGCGGTCGCGCCGACGCCGTCGTTGATGTTGAAGCCGTTCGGCGCGACGCCGATCGGAATGACGTCCGCGCCGAGTTCGTGGAACACGTGCGGCGCGATCTGGTACGCGGCGCCGTGCGCACAATCGATCACGAGCTTCAGCCCGCGCAAGTTGAACGCAGCCGGGAACGTGCTCTTGCAGAATTCGATGTAGCGGCCCGCGGCGTCGTCGAGGCGGCGCGCCTTGCCGAGCCCGTCGGACGCCGCGCATTCGAGCGGCTTGTCGAGCCACGCTTCGATCGCGGCCTCGGTGTCGTCGGGCAGCTTGTTGCCGTCGGCCGAGAAAAACTTGATCCCGTTGTCGTGATACGGGTTGTGCGACGCGCTGATTACGACACCGGCCGACAGACGCAGCGCCCGCGTCAGATACGCGACGCCGGGCGTCGGCATCGGGCCGGCCAGCATCACGTCGACGCCGGCCGCCGAGAATCCGGCCTCGAGCGCGGCTTCGAGCATGTAGCCCGATACGCGCGTGTCCTTGCCGATCAACACGGTCGGACGCGAGCCCGCCGCGACGTCGGCCGAGCCGGCCAGTACCTTGCCGGCCGCATAGCCGAGGCGCAACACGAAGTCCGGCGTGATGGGCGCTTCGCCCACCGTGCCGCGAATGCCGTCCGTGCCGAAATATCGACGTCCCATGGGGTCCTTCCTCCTTCGTCTTTCGTCTTTCGTCTTTCTGACTTGCTTATCGTTGCCGCGCGGCTGCGCGCACGGCATTCCATACTTTCAGCGCATCGACCGTCGCCGCGACGTCGTGCACGCGCACGATCGCGGCGCCCCGCTCGACCGCGCACAACGCGGCCGCCACGCTCGCCGCGACGCGCTCCATCGGCGGCTTGCCTCCGATCACCGCGCCGAGCATCGACTTGCGCGACATGCCCGCGAGAATCGGATAAGCGCGCCCGTCGGGCCGCGCGGGCGCCGTGTCCGGCAACGCGGCCAGCAGCGCATAGTTGTCGTCGACGACCGCCTTGCCGAACCCGAAACCGGGATCGACGCAGATCCGCTCCGCCGCCACCCCCGCGTCGCGCAACGCCTGCGCGCGCGCGGCGAGGAAATCGCGCACGTCGGTCACGACGTCGCCGTAGTCGGGCTCGCCGACCTGCATCGTCTGCGGCTCGCCGAGCATGTGCATCGCGCACAGACCGCTGTTGCCGTCGCGCACCGCGTCGATCGCGCCCGGCTGGCGGAACCCCCAGATATCGTTGATCAGGTCCGCGCCGGCGGCCAGCGCCGCGCGCATCACGGCCGGCTTGTACGTATCGATCGACAGCGGCACGTTCAACGGCCGCAGCGCCTCGACGAGCGGAATCACGCGCGCGAGCTCCTCGTCGAGCGGCACCGGCGGCGCGCCGGGGCGCGTCGATTCGCCGCCGATGTCGATGAGGTCCACACCGTCGGCGATCATCCGCTCGGCCTGGCGCAACGCATCGTCGCGCGCGAGGAAGCGGCCGCCGTCGGAGAACGAATCGGGCGTGGCGTTGAGGATGCCCATCACGAGCGGACGTTCGAACGTCAGTTCGAAGCGGCCGCACTGGAGCGGCGCGGGAATGAACGGGGACACTGCGGAATCGGACACGAGCAACGGGCGTGGATGAATGCAAAACGGGCCGGTGTGAAGCCACACCAGCCCGTGAACGGTGCTAAAGCGGAGATTATGCCGCCGGCGTCGCCGGCGCCGGCGCGCTGCCGGGCTTGACCTCGGCACTGCCGCCGCCCGACGAATCGCCGCCGACAGCCGGCGAGCTCTTCGGTGAGCGCGGCGGACGGCCTTCCATGATGTCGTTGATCTGATCGGCGTCGATCGTCTCCCACTCCATCAGCGCGGCCGTCATCGCCTCGACCTTGTCGCGGTTCTCCTCGAGCAGGCGACGCGCGAGGTTGTACTGATCGTCCAGCACGCGGCGGATTTCCGAGTCGACCTTCTGCTGCGTCGCTTCCGAGATCGTGCGCGTGAAGCCGCGGCCGAACGGCGACGCATCGTTCTCGTCGTCGACGTAAACCATCGGCCCGAGCGCGTCGGTCATGCCGAACCGCGCAACCATCGCACGCGCGGTCTGCGTGGCCTTGTTGAAGTCGTCCGATGCGCCGGTGCTGACCAGGTTCATGAACAACTCTTCGGCCACCCGGCCACCGAACAGGATCGCGAGGCGGTCGAGCAGGTAATCCTTCGAATACGTCTCGTTGTCATGCTCCGGCAACTGCCACGTGACGCCCAGTGCGCGACCGCGCGGGATGATCGTGACCTTGTGCACCGGGTCGGCCTTCGGCAGCAGCTTCGCGATCACCGCGTGACCCGACTCGTGGTACGCGGTGGCACGCTTCGCTTCCTCGCGGATCACCGCCGACTTGCGCTCCGGACCCATGAAGATCTTGTCCTTCGCGTCCTCGAAATCCTGCATCTCGACGATGCGCTTGCCGCGACGGGCGGCGAACAGCGCAGCTTCGTTCACGAGGTTCGCGAGATCGGCGCCCGAAAAGCCCGGCGTGCCGCGTGCGATGACCGCCGCGTCGACGTCGTTCGCGATCGGCACCTTGCGCAGGTGCACGCGCATGATCTGCTCGCGGCCGCGGATGTCCGGCAGGCCGACATAGACCTGGCGGTCGAAACGGCCCGGACGCAGCAGCGCCTTGTCGAGCACGTCGGAACGGTTGGTGGCGGCGATCACGATCACGCCCGAGTTCGCCTCGAAACCGTCCATCTCGACCAGCATCTGGTTCAGCGTCTGTTCGCGCTCGTCGTTGCCGCCGCCCATGCCGGCGCCGCGATGACGGCCGACCGCGTCGATTTCGTCGATGAACACGATGCACGGCGCATGCTTCTTCGCCTGCTCGAACATGTCGCGCACACGGGCCGCGCCGACGCCGACGAACATTTCGACGAAGTCCGAACCCGAGATGCTGAAGAACGGCACCTTCGCTTCACCCGCGATCGCGCGGGCCAGCAGCGTCTTGCCGGTACCCGGCGGGCCGACCAGCAGCACGCCGCGCGGAATGCGGCCGCCCAGTTTCTGGAATTTCTGCGGATCGCGCAGGAAGTCGACGAGCTCGGACACTTCTTCCTTCGCTTCGTCGCAGCCCGCGACGTCGGAGAAGTTCACCGCGTTGTTGTTCTCGTCGATCAGCCGCGCACGCGATTTCCCGAACGAGAATGCGCCGCCTTTGCCGCCTCCCTGCATCTGCCTCATCATGTAGAACCAGAACACGATGATCAGGATCGTCGGCCCGAGGTAGTACAGCGCGGACATCAGCGCGTTCGGCTCGTCGTCGGCCTTGCCGCTGACCTGCACGCCGTACTTCATCAGATCGCCGACCATCCAGATGTCGCCGGGCGACACGATCTGGTATTTCTGGCCATCAGCCGGAGTGACGGTGAGGTTGCGCCCCTGAACGATGACGTTCTTGACCTTGCCGTTCTTGGCGTCGTCCATGAACTGCGAATAGGACACGCCTTCCTGGACGCGGGGCTTGTCGAACTGCTTGAACACCGTAAACAGCACCAGTGCGATCACCAGCCACACCGCTGCCTTCGAAAACATATTGTTGTTCAAAGCACCACTCCTTCACTCGTAGACGAGCGCCTACATTTTCCTTGCGGCGCCCCTCGGTCATTCTAATCCAGTCCGACCACCCCTGCCATAAGCATTGACAACCGCCGCGATAGCGCTTCGCTTGTCCGGCAAGGGCCGGAGCCCGTTTGCGGCATCGCGTTCCGCATCAGCGCGGATGCTTCAGCTGCCGACCCAAAATGAACGTTTCGGACGATTTGTCGCGGGATGCCTTGGGCTTGCGCGGCGCGACAACCTTAAACTGCTGTTTGAACTTCTCGACGATCTGGCTGTAGCCGCTGCCGTGAAAGCACTTCACGAGCAGCGCACCGTCCGGCTTCAGATGGTTCTGCGCGAATTCGAGCGCCAGATCGCAGAGATGCTCGATGCGCGCCGCGTCCGCCGAGGCCACGCCGGAGAGGTTGGGGGCCATGTCCGAAATAACAAGGTCCACCGCGCGGCCCTGGAGCACTTCCTCGAGCTGGTGGAGGACGTCGTCCTCGCGGAAGTCGCCCTGCAGGAAGTGGACGTCGGCGATCGGCTCCATCGGCAGGATGTCGAGCGCAACGATCGTGCCGTCGATGCCGCCTTCGCGCGCCGCGTCGCGCTTCCTGCCCTGCGCGAGCTTGTTGCGGGCATACTGGCTCCAGCTGCCCGGCGTGGCGCCGAGATCGACGATCACCTGGCCCGGACGGATCAGCTTGTCCTGCTCGTCGATTTCCTTCAGCTTGTACGCGGCGCGCGCGCGATAGCCCTCCCGCTGCGCCATTTTGACGTACGGGTCGTTGATGTGGTCGTGCAGCCAGTGCTGGTTGAAGCGGTTTTTTGCCATTCGAGAGAGAGATTGCTGCCCATTGCTTCGTGAAGCCGCGCTTTTAGCGGATAATACGCGTCTTCTTCGCGCGGCTGCGGCCCCTTTTCAGGCCCAAGCCGCGATTTTACGTGGTTTCGGCGCACGGCTGACGCGGTAACGTCCCGCGATCGCTTTTCAGTCAGCGCGCCCTTATTTAGATTTCGACATTTCCATGCCCGCCCTTTCGCTTTCTCCCGCCGAGCGCTCCGCGCTGCGCTCCCAGGCCCATGCGCTCAAGCCCGTCGTGCTGATCGGCGCCGAAGGGCTGACCGACGCCGTGCTGAAGGAAATCAAGGTGCACCTCGACGCGCACCAGCTGATCAAGATCCGCGTGTTCGGCGACGAACGCGACGAACGCATCGCGATCTACGACGAGATCTGCGACCGCCTGAACGCGGCGCCGATCCAGCACATCGGCAAGCTGCTGGTGATCTGGAAGCCCGAGGCCGCGGTGGCGGCCCCGTCCCGCGGCCGACGTGCCGGCGCGCTGCCGAGCGCGGCCGAAGCCGTCGACGACAAGAAAGGCCGTGCACCGCGCACCGTCAAGGTCGTCAAGGTGTCGCCGAACGCGAGCCCCGTGCGCCGCCCGAGGCCGGTCAAGGTCACGGTGCGCGGCAACGAACGCGTGACGGCAGGCGGCACCGTGAAGCGCGCGAAAAAGCGCCAGGCCAGCACGAAGCGGCCGTTCCAGGACAAGTAAAACGCCCGTGCGGCACGGATTCCCGTGCCGCCCTGCCCGTCGTCGCGCAACGCGCGGCGGCGCGGCGCTCAGGCGTCGCGCGCCGGCAGACGCCAGACCAGCATCAGCCCCAGCACGCTTTCGACGAGATAGAACACGCTCGACACGCCGTGCAGCATCCCGAAGCGGCTCGCATACGGCGAATTCGCGATATCGGTGCCCGCATCCATCGCGGCCACCCGCAGCGCGTTCATGAACGGCTGCAGCGCAAAATACCCGACCAGCACGCACACGACCATCGCGGCGACGATCCAGCGGACGCGGCGATATTCGGTGCTGCCGCGCCGCACCTGCTGATTCGACAATGCGAGCAGCAGCACGCCGCACACGACGCCGAGGATCGCCTCGATGCGGAACAGCTGGGCGGCGACCGAACCGGCCGTCATCCGCTCCAGCGTCTTGAACAGGACAGGCGCGACCGCATACCCGATCGTCAGCAGGCTGCCGACCCACACGGCCGACAGCAGACGGAACACGCGATGCGGCATCACGTCGCCCCGCTTCAGATGTAGCTGACCGAGATGATCTCGTACTCGCGCACGCCGCTCGGCGCCTGCACGGCCGCGACGTCGCCTTCGGACTTGCCGATCAGCGCGCGCGCGATCGGCGAGCTGACCGAGATCAGGCCGTGATCGATATCGGCTTCGTCGTCGCCGACGATCTGATACTTGACGGTGTCGCCCGATTCGAGATCCTCGAGTTCGACCGTCGCGGCGAACACCACGCGGCCATCGGCGTCGAGCACCGTGGGATCGATGATTTGCGCGGCGGACAGCTTGGATTCGAGTTCCGCGATGCGGCCCTCGATAAAGCCCTGCTTTTCCTTCGCGGCGTCGTATTCGGCGTTTTCGGACAGATCGCCCTGTGCGCGGGCCTCCGCGATCGCGTTGATCACGGCCGGCCGCTCGACGGACTTGAGGCGCTGCAATTCATCGCGCAGTTGCTCTGCGCCACGCTTTGTCAACGGAATGGTGCTCATAAACGGCTCAATCGCTAAAAACGGCTATAAAAAAAATCACCGCGATTAAGCGCGCTTCCGATGCACTGGAAACACCGCCTAATCGCGGCACGTGTTGCTTCGACAGGTAACTGACTGCTTAGTTTAGGCGAGCGTGAAGACCTTGTAAATCATAGACTTCCAGATCCTTCAGGTAGCGCAAGCCTTCGACGGCCGCGCGCGCGCCCGACATCGTCGTGTAGTACGTGACCTTGTGCGCCTGCGCGCTCATGCGGATCGAACGCGAATCGGCGATCGCCTGGCGCGTCTCGTCGACCGTCGTGAACACGAGCGCGATCTCGCCGTTCTTGATCATGTCGACGATGTGCGGACGGCCGTCCTTCACCTTGTTCACGACCTTCACCGGCACGCCGGCCGCTTCGATCGCGGCAGCCGTGCCCTTGGTCGCGACGATCGGGTAGCCGAGGTCGTGCAGCATGCGCGCGACTTCGACGGCCTTCGGCTTGTCGGCGTCCATCACGGTCAAGAGCACCGTGCCCGACTCCGGCAGGCGCGAACCGGCCGCGAGCTGCGACTTGAACAGCGCTTCGCCGAACGTCTGGCCGACGCCCATCACTTCGCCGGTCGAACGCATTTCAGGCCCGAGGACCGGATCGACGGTCGGGAACTTGACGAACGGGAACACCGCTTCCTTCACGCTGAAGTACGGCGGCTCGACTTCCTTCGTCACGCCCTGCTGCGCGAGCTTCTGGCCGACCATCGCGCGCGCCGCGATCTTCGCGAGCGGCAGGCTGGTCGCCTTCGACACGTACGGCACCGTGCGCGATGCGCGCGGGTTCACTTCGAGCACGTAGATGATGTCCTGCTTCGAACCGTCGGCCTGCGGCACCTGCTGGATCGCGAACTGCACGTTCATCAGGCCGACCACGTTCAGCGCCTTCGCCATCGCGCCCGTCTGGCGCTTCAGCTCGGCCACGGTTTCCTTCGACAGCGAGTACGGCGGCAGCGAGCATGCCGAGTCGCCCGAGTGGACGCCCGCCTGTTCGATGTGCTCCATCACGCCGCCGATGAACACCGCTTCGCCGTCGCAGATGCAGTCGACGTCGCACTCGATCGCGTCGTTCAGGAAGCGGTCGAGCAGCACCGGCGAATCGTTCGACACCTTCACGGCCTCGCGCATGTAGCGCTCGAGGTCGCGCGGCTCGTGGACGATTTCCATCGCGCGACCGCCGAGCACGTACGACGGGCGCACGACCAGCGGGTAGCCGATTTCGTCGGCCAGCGCGAGCGCTTCGTCTTCGGCGCGGGCGGTGCGGTTCGGCGGCTGGCGCAGGCCGAGGTCCTGCAGCAGCTTCTGGAAGCGTTCGCGGTCTTCGGCCGCGTCGATCATGTCCGGCGACGTGCCGACGATCGGCACGCCGTGCGCCTCGAGGTCGAGCGCGAGCTTCAGCGGCGTCTGGCCGCCGTACTGGACGATCACGCCGACCGGTTTTTCCTTGTCGACGATCTCGAGCACGTCCTCGAGCGTCAGCGGCTCGAAGTACAGGCGATCGGACGTGTCGTAGTCGGTCGACACCGTTTCCGGGTTGCAGTTGACCATGATCGTTTCATAGCCGTCCTCGCGCATCGCGAGCGCCGCGTGCACGCAGCAGTAGTCGAATTCGATACCCTGGCCGATCCGGTTCGGGCCGCCGCCCAGCACCATGATCTTCTTGTTCGTGGTCGGCTGCGCCTCGCACTCATCCTCGTAGGTCGAGTACATGTAGGCGGTTTTCGTCGCGAATTCGGCCGCGCACGTGTCGACGCGCTTGTAGACCGGGCGCACGTTCAGTTCCACGCGGCGGCGGCGCACGTCTTCCGGTGTCGCGCCGAGCAGTTTCGCGAGGCGGCGGTCGGAGAAGCCGCTCTGCTTCAGGTAGCGCAGCTCGTCGAACGTGAGCGACGCGAGCGAGCGGCCCGACAGCGCCTTCTCTTTCAGGATGATCTGCTCGATCTGCTCGAGGAACCACGGGTCGATCGCGGTTTCCGCGAAGATTTCCTCGGCCGTCATGCCGATGCGGAACGCATCGCCGACGTACCAGATGCGGTCCGGGCCCGGCTCGTGGATCTCGATCGCGATCTCGTCGCGGTTGGTCGACTTCTCGTCGAGGCCGTCGACACCGACTTCGAGGCCGCGCAGCGCCTTCTGGAACGATTCCTGGAACGTGCGGCCGATCGCCATCACTTCACCGACCGACTTCATCTGCGTGGTCAGGCGCGAATCGGCTTCGCGGAACTTCTCGAACGCGAATCGCGGGATCTTCGTGACGACGTAGTCGATCGTCGGCTCGAACGACGCCGGCGTCTGGCCGCCGGTGATTTCGTTCTTCAGCTCGTCGAGCGTGTAGCCGACCGCCAGCTTCGCGGCGACCTTCGCGATCGGGAAGCCGGTGGCCTTCGACGCGAGCGCCGACGAACGCGACACGCGCGGGTTCATCTCGATGACGACCATGCGGCCGTCCTTCGGGTTGATCGAGAACTGCACGTTCGAGCCGCCCGTGTCGACGCCGATCTCGCGCAGCACCGCGAGCGACGCGTTACGCAGGATCTGGTATTCCTTGTCGGTGAGCGTCTGTGCCGGCGCGACCGTGATCGAGTCGCCGGTGTGCACGCCCATCGGGTCGAGGTTTTCGATCGAGCACACGATGATGCAGTTGTCGGCGCGGTCGCGCACGACTTCCATCTCGTATTCCTTCCAGCCGAGCAGCGACTCTTCGATCAGCAACTCGCGCGTGGGCGACAGGTCGAGACCGCGCTTGCAGATCTCCTCGAACTCTTCGCGGTTGTACGCGATGCCGCCGCCCGAGCCGCCGAGCGTGAACGACGGACGGATCACGACCGGGTAGCCGCTGCCGCCGGTGAGCGCCATGATCTCGGCGTGCACCTGGGTCGCCTCTTCCATCGAATGCGCGACGCCCGACTTCGCGGAGCCGAGACCGATCTTGGTCATCGCATCCTTGAACTTCTGGCGGTCTTCGGCCTTGTCGATCGCTTCCGGCGACGCGCCGATCAGCTCGACGCCGAACTTCTCGAGCACGCCGTGGTGGTGCAGGTCGAGCGCGCAGTTCAGCGCGGTCTGGCCGCCCATCGTCGGCAGGATCGCGTCCGGGCGCTCCTTCTCGATGATGCGTGCGACGACTTCCCACGTGATCGGCTCGATGTAGGTCACGTCGGCCGTGTTCGGGTCGGTCATGATCGTCGCCGGGTTGCTGTTGACGAGAACGACCTTGTAGCCCTCCTCACGCAACGCCTTGCAAGCCTGCGCGCCCGAATAGTCGAACTCGCACGCCTGGCCGATGATGATCGGGCCGGCGCCGATGATGAGGATGCTCTTGATGTCTGTGCGTTTTGGCATGGCTTGTGAATTCAATAAGTAATCGTTGTCGTGGGTCGGCCGGCGGCGCTCAGCTCAGGGTCGCGAGCGCCAGCTTCACCGAGAAACCGATGAACAGGCCGCCCACGCTGCTCGCCGCGCCTGCCGCGAGCTTGCGGCGGCGGCGGAAGTGCTCGGCGAGCCGCGCGCCCGCGAAGATCAGCGTGCTCAGGTACAGGAAGCTCGCGCATTGCGCGATCGCCCCGAGCACGACGAACGACAGCGCGGGATGCGGGAATGCCGGGTCGACGAACTGGATGAAGAACGAGATGAAGAACAGGATGGCCTTCGGATTCAGCAGGCTCACGATCAACGCCTTGCGGAACGGTTTGTCGAAAGACCGTTCGCCGTCGACCGCCTGCGGCGCCTCGACCGGCGCCTCGACCGGCGCATCGCCGCGCGCGCGCAGCTTGCTCCACGCGCTGCGCAGCATCCCGGTGCCGATGTACAGCAGGTACGCGGCGCCGCCGTACTTGACGACGGAGAACAGCAGCGGGTTCGCCTTCAGCAGTGACGCGACGCCCGCGGCCGACAGTATCATCAGCACGGTATCGCCGACGAACACGCCGCAGGCCGCGCGATAGCCGGCCTTCACGCCGCGCTGCGCGGCGAGCGACAGCACGTACATCGAGTTCGGCCCCGGCAGCAGGATGATGAAGATCACGCCGAACACGTAGGTCCAGATATCCGTGATGCCGAGTGCGTGGCCGAACATGATGCGAATCTCCCGTTCTTCGGTTGCGTCGATGACGTTAAGCGGTGCGCTGCTTCGCCGCGTCCATCAGCGCGGTGAAACGGTCGAACAGGTAGCCGATGTCGTGCGGGCCGGGCGACGCTTCCGGGTGGCCCTGGAAGCAGAACGCCGGCTTGTCGGTCAGCTCGAAGCCCTGCAGCGTGCCGTCGAACAGCGACACGTGCGTCACGCGCGCGTTGGCCGGCAGCGAATCGGCATCGACCGCGAAGCCGTGGTTCTGCGACGTGATCACGACACGGCCGTCGCCGAGATCCTTCACCGGATGGTTCGCGCCGTGGTGGCCCGTCTTCATCTTCAGCGTCTTCGCGCCGACCGCGAGGCCCATGATCTGGTGGCCGAGGCAGATGCCGAAGGTCGGCACGCCGCGCTCGATGAATGCCTTGGTGGCCGCGATCGCGTAATCGCACGGCTCCGGATCGCCGGGGCCGTTCGACAGAAAGACGCCGTCCGGATTCAGCGCGAGCGCATCTTCCGCACTGGCTTGAGCCGGCAGCACCGTCACGTGGCAGCCGCGCTCCGCGAGCATGCGCAGGATGTTGTACTTGACGCCGAAGTCGTACGCGACGACGCGGTACTTCGGCGACTCCTGCATGCCGTAGCCGCCTTCGAGACGCCATTCCGTCTGCTTCCACTCGAACGGCTTGGTGGTCGACACGACCTTCGCGAGATCCATGCCGGCAAGGCCCTCGAACGAGCGCGCGAGCTCGATCGCCTTCGCTTCGTCGTCGGAGCCCGTCAGGATGCAGCCGCTCTGCGCGCCCTTGTCGCGCAGGATGCGGGTCAGCTTGCGGGTGTCGATGCCGGCGATCGCGACGACGCCTTCGTCGCGCAGGTAATCGCCGAGCGTGCGGTCCATGCGGAAGTTCGATGCGAGCGTCGGCAGATCGCGGATGATCAGGCCGGCGGCATGGACTTTCGTGGCTTCGACGTCTTCGGCGTTGACGCCGACGTTGCCGATATGCGGATAGGTGAGCGTGACGATCTGGCGCGAGTAGCTCGGATCAGTCAGGATTTCCTGATAGCCGGTGATCGCGGTATTGAACACGACTTCGCCGATCGTATGGCCTTCGGCCCCGATCGAATAACCACGAAAGACCGTGCCGTCGGCGAGTGCAAGCAAGGCGGGAGAAAAAGACGGCAACACGGGAGGCTCCTTGGGGAACACCCTGCTGCCGACCTGTTTACCCTGCCGCGCAAGCGCCGCGCTGCGTGGGCGCGCGCGGTCGCTAGCTGGACGCGGCCTGCGTTGTCGAGACGCGAACCCGGCGCGTGGCGCACGAGGCTTCGCGGCATCGCCCGGCAGGCGGCGTGCGGCGGATGAACGGGATGAATGAGGTAGGCGCTAGGGTGCGAGGTTGATCAGCACAAACTTTCAAATTATAGCCTGAAAATGGGCCTATCTTCAATGGATATGGCCGTCCGATCGTGTGTGCGCCGCGTCCGGCGGCGCAGCGCACCGTGCTACGGCCCCGTTTCCGCGGCCGCCCTACCCGCCAGCGTACCGCCGGATCAGTGCGCTTGACCAGTCCCGCGCGCGGGCCACACGTACCACACCGCGCTCGCGAGCTGCAGCGCGAGCAGCACGCCCCACGCGGTGAAGTGCGCGGCCGCCGGATAACGGCCGTCGACCGCCGGCCAGTGCGATAGCACCGCGCCGACGCCGATCTGGAACGCAAAGATCAGCAGGAAGATCACGAGCGTGAGCGTGGTGTTCGCGCGGCCGATCAGATGGGCGGAAAAATGTCCGGCCATCACCGCGTAGGTCAGGATGCCCACGCCGCCAAACATTCCGTACGCGGCCCACAGCATCGCGGGCGACAACGGCACGCGCGCGACGATCGCGAGCTGCGTCGCGACGAACAGCGCCATGCCGATGCCGCAGGTGGCGTAAACCGACACGCCGCGCCGCTCGAGCACGCGCGCCGCCGCGCCAAAGCCAACGCAGCCGGCCATCATCGCGAAGCCGAGCACCGACACGAGGCGTGCGGCATGCGGCGCGTCGAACCCGCCGACATCGCGCAGATACGGCCCGACCCACAACGATTGCATCGCGTAGAACACGCCCTGCGTGACGACGGAGAACGACGCAATCTTCCAGAACGCGCGGCTCGTCAGGATGTGCCACGTGCCCTTGAACTGGCTGACGAGCCCGCCCTGGTGGCGCGCCTGCTGCGCGTCGGGCGCGCCGAAGCCGATCGACGCCGCGACGATCACCGTCAGCACCGCGAGGCCGAAACAGATCGCGCGCCAGCTCGCCCAGCCGAGCAGCCAGGTCAGCGGCGAGCCGACCATCACGCCGCCGAGGCCGCCCACGGCCATCACGAGGCCATTGACGAGCGGCAGCCGGCCGACCGGGAAATGCTGCGCGAGCGCCTTGAACGCCGCGCCGAGACACACCGACACGCCGACACCAATCAGCAGCCGGCCGACCATCATCATGCCGATGCCGTGCGCCGCGCCGAACACGGCCGCGCCGGCCGCCGCGAACAGCAGCATGCCGGCCGTCACACGGCGCGGGCCGAAGTGGTCGAGCATCACGCCGGCCGGAATCTGCGCGCCCGCGAAGCCGAGGAAATACAGGCTGGTGAGCAGGCCGAGATCGGCGGCCGACAGCCCGAGCTCGTGCGTGACGAACGGCGCGAAGCCCAGATTGACGCCGCGAAACACGTACGACACGAAATACCCGACCGAAAACAGCGCGAGCACCCTCACCTGCACCGACGACATCGCTTCTCCTTGTTGGATGAAGACGCGCGACGCAGCGCCGACGCGCCGCGCACAAACGAAAACGCCGTCACCTCGGTGACGGCGTTTCGTCGAATTCGTCGGATGATAGCGCAATCGTCCGGGCCTCACCGGCCGCTGCGCCGCGCGCGACGGCCGCGCTTACTTCTTCTTGCCCTTGTGCGCGGCGGTCTTGGCCGGCGCGGCTTTCACAGGAGCGGCAGCCTTCGCCGACTTCGCCGACGACTTGGCGACGCTGCGCTTGCCACCATGCGACTTGCCGCCCACCGCCAGGCTCGCGCGCTCGATGTGCGCACCGGCGGCTGACGTCGCGATCCGCTCCGGACCGGGTTCCGCCGGCACCGAACGGCCGACCGGCACGTGCAGCACGAGCGCCTGGCCCGGCATCACGAGATCGCGGTGCGTACGGTTCCACGCCTTCAACTGGCCGACCGACACGCCGTAGCGGCCGGCGAGCGCCGCCATCGACTGCTTGCGACGCACGCGGATCAGCATCTTGCGCGTATCGGGAACGTCCGGCTCCATCGCGAGCGCGCCGTTTTCGGCGACGTCGGCGCTGATGTCCTCGTCGTCGTCATCGCCGCGCGGCACGACGATCGTCGAGCCCGGCTTCAGGCGCATGCCGGCCGGAATCTTGTTGACCGACATCAGCGTATCGGCGTCGACGCCGATCTTCTCGGCGATCGCGGCCGGGCGTGCACGCTCGCTGACCGTGTAGGTGGTCCACGACGACAGCTGGCCGTTGTAGGCTTTCAGGCTCTTCTCGAACGCGGACGCGTTGTCGAACGGCAGCAGGATCTGCGGCTCGGTCGCGCCGAGGATCACGGGCTTCGAGAACGACGGGTTCAGCGAGCGGAATTCGTCGAGCGGGAGGTTCGCGAGCTTCGCGGCCACCGCCACGTCGATGTCGCGCGACGTCGTCACCGTCACGAAATACGGATGGTTCGGGATATCGGGCAGCGCGAGGCCGTACTGCTGCGGGCTCGCGATGATGTTCTTCACCGCCTGCAGCTTCGGCACGTAGTTGCGCGTCTCGTTCGGCATCCGCAGGCTCTGGTAGTCGGTCGGCAGGCCGGCCGCCTGATTGCGCGCGATCGCGCGCTGCACGTTGCCTTCGCCCCAGTTGTACGCGGCCAGCGCCAGATACCAGTCGCCGAACATGTCGTGCAGGCGGGACAGGTAGTCGAGCGCGGCGCTCGTCGACGCGAGCACGTCGCGGCGCTCGTCCTGCCACATGTTGCGCTTCAGGTTGTACGTGCGGCCGGTGCCGGGCATGAACTGCCACATGCCGGCCGCCTTCGCGACCGACAGCGCCTGCGGGTTGTACGCGGACTCGATGAACGGCAGCAGCGCGAGCTCGGTCGGCATGTGACGCGCCTCGAGTTCCTCGACGATGTGGTACAGGTACTTCTGCGAGCGCTCGGTCATGCGCTGCACGTAATCGGGACGCTGCGTATACCAGGTCGTCTGCATGTCGACCAGATCGCTCTGCAGGTCGGGCATCTGGAAGCCGCGGCGGATGCGCGCCCAGAGATCGGAGTCTGCCGTGGTCAGGTCGCCGACGGATTGCTTGTCGACGTCGACAGTTTCTTTGGCGGTGGCTGATTTACGGAGGTAGTTGGACGTCGCCTGCGGATCGGCGGCGGTGTTGGCGACAGGGGGCTGGCTCGCACAAGCGGCGAGTAGCAGCACCACCATCGCACTCAATATAAGTCGCATGAAAATCTCTGCTTCCGACGGCTGGAAATTGCAGGCGATACTACGGAAGTGCGTGCTTCACGTCAATAAAAACACCGAAAACTCAGCGAAATCCTACATTTGGAGCAATTTTTACAGACACCGCTTGAGCTTTGGAGTCCTCCGAAAAACGTTACCGGAACCGGTTTTTCCATTCGCGCATCAGCGTGAACGCGGCCAGACGATCCGTCACCGTTTCGTGCAGCTCGGCCTCGAGCGTCGCGTGGATCGCCGCGCTGTCGGCCCGCATGAACGGGTTGACCGCGCGCTCGTGCGCGATCGTCGTGGGCAGCGTCGGCACGCCGCGCGCACGCAGTGCCTGCGCGTCGTCGCGCCACGCGGCGAGCGCCGCATTGCCGGGCTCGCACGCGAGCGCGAAGCGGATGTTCGACAGCGTGTATTCGTGTGCGCAATGCACGCGCGTGTCGCCCGGCAGCGCCGCGAGCGCGTCGAGCGACGCGAGCATCTGCGCGGGCGTGCCTTCGAACAGGCGGCCGCAGCCGCACGAGAACAGCGTGTCGCCGCAGAACACGTGCGGCTCCGCGTTGCCCTGCCCGGCCGCGCCTTGACCGGCCGTCTGAAAATACGCAATGTGGCCGCGCGTATGACCCGGCACGTCGAGCACGTCGAACGCGACGGCCGGCGCGTCGAGCGTCACGCGATCGCCGCCCGCCAGCGGCCGCGTGACCACGCCGATCGCTTCGGCGGCGGGACCGTAAACGGGGAGGGGAGCATCGTCCGGTTGGCTATTACGCAGCGCGTCGACACCGCCGACGTGGTCGGCGTGGTGGTGCGTGAGTAAAATAGCGGTCAACCGCCATCCGCGTTCGGCAAGAACCCGGCGTACGGGCGCGGCTTCACCCGGATCGACGGCGATCGCATCGCGGCCGTCCGAGACGAGCCAGATATAGTTGTCTTCGAATGCCGGAACCGGCACGTATTCCAGCTCGTTCATGGGCGCGCAATCATCGTTATGTCCGATCCACAAATTATAGACTGGCCCGCCTGGACCGACTCGCCGCCCGGCCGCTACGTGCTGGGCTGGGAACAGGCGCAGCTCGACCGGATCGTGTCCGACGTCTTCGGCTTCCACGCGCTGCAGCTCGGCCTGCCGCAGCTCGACGCGCTGCGGGAGAACCGCATGCCGTATCGCGGCCTCGTGCTCGACCCGGCGAGCGGCGCGAGCGCGCCGTATCAGTATCCGTGGGCGCGCGAAGCGCACACGGCGGGCCATGCGCCCGCCGATCGCAGCACGACCTGGTGCGATCTGCTCGACCTGCCGTTCGAGTCGCAGAGCGTCGACCTGATCGTGATGCCGCACACGCTCGAATTCACGTCCGACCCGCACCGCCTGCTGCGCGAGGCCGAGCGCGTGCTGATGCCGGAAGGCCAGCTCGTGATCACCGGCTTCAATTCGCTGAGCCTGTGGGGCATGCGGCAGTCGTTCGGGCGCATGGCGAACCGCCCGTTCGTGCCGGCCACGCGCGACCAGATCGCGTTCATCCGGCTGAAGGACTGGATCAAGCTGCTCGGTTTCGACCTCGAACGCGGCCGCTTCGGCTGCTACCGGCCGCCGCTCGCCACCGACCAGTGGCTGGCCCGCTACGGCTTCATGGAGGCCGCCGGCGACCGCTGGTGGCCGATCTTCGGCGCCGTCTACATGGTGACGGCCGTCAAGCGCGTGCGCGGCATGCGCCTCGTCGGCCCGATCAAGATGAAGAAGCCCGTGCTCGCACCGGGCCTGACGCCGGCGGCCTCCCCGACCACTCACCAAGAACGTTCATGACAATCGACACCATCGACATCTATACCGACGGCGCCTGCAAGGGCAACCCCGGCCCCGGCGGCTGGGGCGCGCTGCTGCGCTACGGCGACAAGGAAAAGGAACTGTTCGGCGGCGAGCCGAACACGACCAACAACCGCATGGAGCTGATGGGCGTGATCGCCGCGCTCGAAGCGCTGAAGCGGCCGTGCCGGGTGATCGTGCATACCGACTCGCAATACGTGCAGAAGGGCATCAGCGAGTGGATCCACGGGTGGAAGAAGAAAGGCTGGGTCACCGCGGCGAAGACGCCGGTGAAGAATGCCGACCTGTGGAAGCGGCTCGACGCGCTCGTCGTGCAGCACGAGATCGAATGGCGCTGGGTCAAGGGCCATGCAGGTCATCCCGAAAACGAGCGCGCGGACGCGCTCGCGAACCGCGGCGTCGAATCGCTGGCCGCCTGAACACCGGCCGCCCTCTCCCGTTTTTCCTGCTTTTCCCGACATGCGCCAGATCATTCTCGATACCGAAACCACCGGCCTGAACGCCCGCACGGGCGACCGTCTCATCGAAATCGGCTGCGTCGAGCTGCTGAACCGGCGGCTCACCGGCAACAACCTGCACTTCTACGTGAACCCCGAACGCGACAGCGATCCGGGCGCACTGGCGGTGCACGGCCTCACGACCGAATTCTTGAGCGACAAGCCGAAATTCGCGGAAGTCGCCCATCAGATCCTCGACTTCGTGAAGGACGCCGAGCTGATCATCCACAACGCGCCGTTCGACCTCGGCTTTCTCGACGCCGAATTCGCACGGCTCGGCCTGCCGCCGTTCACCGAGCATTGCGGCGGCGTGATCGACACGCTGGTGCAGGCCAAGCAGATGTTCCCCGGCAAGCGCAACTCGCTCGACGCGCTGTGCGACCGTTTCGGCATCAGCAACGCGCACCGCACGCTGCACGGCGCGCTGCTCGACTCGGAGCTGCTCGCCGAGGTGTATCTCGCGATGACGCGCGGCCAGGACAGCCTCGTGATCGACATGCTCGACGACGCGGGCGTCGGCGGCGGCGCGGCGAACGGCCAGCGCGTGTCGCTCGCCGCACTCGACCTCGCCGTGGTGGTCGCGAGCGACGACGAGCTGGCCGCGCACCAGGCTCAGCTCGACGAGCTCGACAAGTCGGTCAAGGGCACCTGCGTGTGGCGCCAGTCCGCCGAGACAGATACCGCCGAAGCAGCGTAATACCCGCGGCCCGCGTCGCGGCCGCGCTCATGCGCGCGGCTGCAGCGCGATGACGGCCATCCCGCCGAGCGCGAGCACCGCGCCGGCCACGTCCCAGCGGGTCAGCGCGACGCCGTCGATCACCCGCAGCCAGATCAGCGCCACCGCGATGTACACACCGCCGTACGCGGCATACGTGCGCCCCGCCGCGCTCGGGTGCAACGTCAGCAGCCACGCGAACAGCGCGAGCGACAGCGCGGCCGGCACCAGCAGCCAGGCCGGGCGCCCGGCCTTCAGCACGAGCCACGGCAGATAGCAGCCGACGATTTCGGCCAGCGCGGTAGCGGCGAACAGCGCCGCGATCCTGATCAGTTCGGTCATCCGGTTCCTCACGAATTCAGCCCCGTCGCGGCGGACGATCGGCCGCGCCGCGCGCCGCCGATCATACCCGAGCGGGCCGCGCCGGATGCCCCGCCAGGCGGGCGATTCCGCGCAATTTGCGCGATCGTCCGTCATCGTGCTATCATGTCGCCTGTTTCAACATTCAATCTCTGTCTTTTCGATTTTGAGAGAAGTCCGTCCGCACGCTGCGGGCCGGTGCCTCGATCGAAATTGCATCCACAGGAAAGCCCGCCCGACAGGCCCGCTTTTCTCGTTTCGTTGCCCCTCCGGGGCGTTGCCGGAACACCGGACATCTCGTCCGCACCGGCATCTGCCGCTCGCATCACGCGGCCCATTCTTCATGAGCGCACTGTCGCGACGGCCCATCGGGCCCGCGTCGAAGCAACCCCTTGGCCCTTTGCTGCCCCCTGCGCAGTAAGTGCTTAAAGGTCTGCCCCGACGCGCAGCACACGACACCGCGCTCGCCGGCAAACCGTGTCGGACGGCCCTGCCCGTTCCGGCGCTGTCAAAGGAGTGCATGACCTTGACCGCAACACACGTCAGCCCGACCGCTGTCTCTTCCACCGCTTCGCCGTCCGGCGAAGCCCCGCTCGCCGCGGACGACATCACCGTCGTCGACCAGAGCCTGCTCAAGCGCGCCGTCAGCGCGATGGCCATCGGCAATGCGATGGAATGGTTCGATTTCGGCGTCTACAGCTATATCGCCGTCACGCTCGGCAAGGTGTTCTTCCCGTCGAGCAGCCCGTCCGCGCAGTTGCTCGCGACCTTCGGCACGTTCGCGGCCGCGTTCCTCGTGCGTCCGCTCGGCGGCATGGTGTTCGGGCCGCTCGGCGACCGCATCGGCCGTCAGCGCGTGCTCGCCGCGACGATGATCATGATGGCCGTCGGCACCTTCGCGATCGGCCTGATCCCGAGCTATGCGTCGATCGGCATCATGGCGCCGATCCTGCTGCTCGTCGCCCGCCTCGTGCAGGGCTTCTCGACCGGCGGCGAATACGGCGGCGCGGCGACCTTCATCGCCGAATTCTCGACCGACAAGCGTCGCGGCTTCATGGGCAGCTTCCTCGAGTTCGGCACGCTGATCGGCTATGTGCTGGGCGCGGGCGTCGTCGCGCTGCTCACCGCGTCGCTGTCGCAGGACGCGCTGCTGTCGTGGGGCTGGCGCGTGCCGTTCCTGATCGCCGGGCCGCTCGGCCTGATCGGGCTGTACATCCGGATGAAGCTCGAGGAAACGCCCGCGTTCAAGCGCCAGGCCGAAGCGCGCGAAGCGCAGGACAAGGCCGTGCCGAAGACGCGCTTCCGCGAGACGCTGCTGCGCAACTGGCGTGCACTGCTGCTGTGCGTCGGCCTCGTGCTGATCTTCAACGTGACCGACTACATGGTGCTGTCGTACCTGCCGAGCTTCATGTCGTCGACGCTGCACTTCGACGAATCGCACAGCCTCGTGCTGGTGCTGCTCGTGATGGTGCTGATGATGCCGATGACGCTGTACGCCGGCCGCCTGTCCGACAAGGTCGGCCGCAAGCCGGTGATGCTCGCCGGCTGCGTGGGCCTGCTGGTGCTGTCGATCCCGTCGCTGATGCTGATCCACACGGGCACCACGGCATCGGTGTTCGGCGGCCTGCTGATCCTCGGCGTGCTGCTGTCGTGCTTCACCGGCGTGATGCCGTCGGCGCTGCCCGCGCTGTTCCCGACCGAGATCCGTTACGGCGCGCTCGCGATCGGCTTCAACGTGTCGGTGTCGCTGTTCGGCGGCACGACGCCGCTGGTGACCGCATGGCTCGTCGACGTGACGCACAACCTGATGATGCCCGCGTACTACATGATGGGCGCCGCGCTGATCGGCATCGTGTCGGTCGTCGCGCTCGCCGAAACCGCGCGCCAGCCGCTGAAGGGCTCGCCGCCGGCCGTCGCGACGCGCCGCGAAGCGCACCAGCTCGCGCGCCAGTTGCGCGAGGACGACGACGAATCCGAAATCTACGGCGTCGCGACACCCGCACGCGCGTGAGCGTCGCCCAACAAAAAAAGCCCCGGCCGAAGCCGGGGCCCGATCGAACCCGATCCGCCCGACCGGCTTGCGCCGGCCGGGCTTTTTTCATTCAGTCGGCGTGCGCGTTCATGCGTGCGCTTCGCAGTGACGGCAGAAGATCAGCGCGCGCGACCGCGACACGGCTGCCTGCGCACCGCGCGCCGCGACGATCATCCCGACCTGGCCGAGATTGAAATCGCGCTCGACCATCAGCTGCGTGAGCCCGGCAAGCGCCAACACGACGGACGGGTGGTACAGGCTCGATTCAATCAGGGCTTTCATCATCGGCTCCATCTGGCAATGCGTGATTTGATGGAGTGGATTCTAGGGATCGGTCGCGTCCGGATAAACAGCGCGAATGCGAAGTCACTTGTCAGCGGCCGAGAACAATCGGCAGCGGCTTGCCGGACAACGGCGAGCGGCGCCTGGCAGCGGCGTGCGGCAGCCCGGCGAACCGCTTCAAAAGCTACGCGAGCGGCGTATCGACGAAGGCCGGCAGCGCTTCCGCCCGCGCGGAATGGGCGGCGAGCGCCGGATAACGGGCCGGATCGATCCGCGCCAGCGCCGGGTAGTCGGCCGCCATGAACTGCGTGAAGCGCCACGCCACCGCGACCGTCACGTCCGACTGCAGCAGCCGCGCACCGCCGAACCAGCCCTTGGTGGCCGCGACCAGCGGCTCCAGCGCGCCGTATGCGCCTTCGAGCTGGCTCAGCACGCGTTCGATCCACGGTTCGTGCTGCTTGTCCGACGGCCGCAGTGCCTGCTCGTAGACGAACTGCACGGTTTTCTCGGCGGCGGCCAGCGCGAACCCGATCGGCACCAGCGCGCGCAATCGGGCATCGACGGCGTCGGGCAGCAGGCGCCGCTCCGGCGCGGCGAGATGATCGAGATAGTCGACAATCAGCGACGAATCGATCAGCGTCGCGCCGCCGTCGGTCACGAGCGTCGGCGCCTTGACGACCGGGTTGAGCGCCCTGAACCGCTCGATGTGACGGAATACCGAGATCGACTCGTGTTCGAACGGCAGGTCGAGCAGCTTCGCCGAAATGGCGACCCGGCGCACGAACGGCGAATCCAGCATACCGATCAGTTTCATCGCAAACGCTCCGTTTCGAGGGAATGGGACCGACGACTGTAGCAGCGTCGCGCGGCAGCGCCTAGCGTGCGCGTGATGCAGATCAGCCGCCCGCACATCCGCCTCCCGCTGCGCGGCCACAGTGACCATAATGGATATTCACGCTTCTTCCGCCCCAGGGTCCGCCATGTGGTACGCCGTCGTCGAGCAGCAGCGGGAATGGATGCGCGCATGGCGCGCGGCGACACGATACGCGTTCGATGCCTGGCCCGCGGCGTCGCTGCCGCATGCCGCGTCGTCGTGCTACGACGACCTGTTCGAACCGCTGCTCGGGCCGCAGGCCGCGCCGCCGGGCTTCGATCTCGCGTGGCCCGACGTCGGCGAGCAGGTGGTCGCGCACACGCCGTTTTGCGACTTGCGGCGCTTCGCGCACGCCGACGCGCGCCGCACCGTGCTGCTGTGCGCGCCGCTCGTCGGGCACGCGGCCGTGATGATGCGGGAAACCGCCGAAACGCTGCTCGCCGATGGCGACGTTTGCGTGACCGACTGGCGCAATGCGCGCGACGTACCGCTCGCGGCAGGCCGTTTCGGGCTCGACGAGTACGTCGCGATGCTCGACGGCTTCGTCGACGCGCTCCAGCACGACGATCGGCCGCTGCACGTCGTCGCCGTGTGCCAGGCGACCGTGCCCGCGCTCGGCGCACTCGCGCTGCGGGCCGCGCGCGGCCTCGCTCCGCCCGCGAGCATCACGCTGATCGGCGGCCCGCTCGATGCGCGGCTGAACCCGAGCGCGCTCGGCGCCGCGGCGGCCGCCCATTCGCTCGACTGGTGCCGGCGCCACCTGATCGACATCGTGCCGCCCGGGTTCGCGGGGCATGGCCGCCGCGTGTTCCCGACCTATCTGCAACAGGGCGAGATCGCACTGCTGTATCCGCAACGCTTCCTGGCGCTGATCGAGACCTACGCGCTGGCAGCCTCCCGCTTCGACATGGCCGGGCTTGCCGACGCCCGGCGGGCGCTGCGCGAATACACCGCGCTGCTCGACATGCCGGCCGATTATTTTCTCGATACGGTCGACGTCGTGTTCCAGCGCATGCTGCTCGCGACCGGCGCGTGGCGCGTGCGTGGCCGGCGCGTCGAACCGGCCGCGTTGCGCGACGTCGCGCTGCTGACCGTCGAAGGCGCCCGCGACACAGTCACGGGCGCCGGCCAGACGCATGCGGCGCTCGGCCTGTGCAGCGGCCTCTCGGCCGACGCGCGCCATCGCGTCGACGTCGACGATTGCGATCACTACGGACTGTTTACGGGGCCACGCTGGCACGGCAACGTCCATCCGGCGATGCAACGCGTGTTCGCGCTGGCGGAAGCCGGCCGACCGCGCCCGCGCCGGAACCGTCGGACGTGACGACGCGTCAGGGGCGCGCCGCGTCGAGCAGCGCGCGCACCTCGTCGTCGCTCGTCTGCTCGAAGCGCGCGTAGAACTGGCTGATCCCGAAGAGCCGCGCCGGCTGCGACACCGCGACGAATACGTCGGCCAGGCCGTCGAACGCATGCGCCGCGCCCGCCGGCGCGACCGGCACCGCCGCGACGATGCGCGCCGGACGGCGCTCGCGCAGCGCCTGCAGCGCGACGCGCATCGATGCGCCGGTCGCGACACCGTCGTCGACGACGATTGCGATGCGTCCATCCACCGCCAGCGGCGGCGCCGCGCCGCGATACAGCGCCTCGCGGCGTTGCAGTTCGGTCGTCTCGCGCGCGATCACGTCGGCGAGTTGCGCATCCGATACGTCCATCGCGCGGATCACCGAACGCTGCAGATGGGTCGCGCCGCCCGTCGCGATCGCGCCCATCGCGAGCTCGGGGTCGAACGGCACGCCGAGCTTGCGCACGACCAGCACGTCGAGCGGCGCGCGCAGTGCGCACGCGACCGGATACGCGACGGGCACGCCGCCGCGCGGCAGCGCGAGCACGACGACGTCGGTTCGCCCCGCGTATTCGCGCAACGCGTCGGCCAGCTGGCGGCCGGCATCGGCGCGATCGGCAAAACTGCTTTCGGTCACGATCGGCTCCCTGCCGTTGCGCCGGGCGCGCGCAACCCGCGCCGACGCCTGTCAACGAGCATGGTTCATCGGTCGCGCCGATGCAAGCAGGGTCATACCGGTGCGCGACGCGCCGCGGGAAAGGGTCAGAGGCCGGCGGCCTGCCGGTACAGCCGCCAGAACGACTGCGCGTAGGACTGCGCGAGTTCGGGCGCGCGCCGGAACACGTTCACCGTGTCGGCGTGCTCGGCCGCGCCGTCGGACAGCGTCGTCAGCGCGACGCTGTCGTCGACGATCGCGAAGCGCGACGCGGGGCCGCCGTGCCGCGAATCGATCGCGACGTCGATGCCTGCGGACTTCAGATAGCCGGCGCCGCTGGTCTTGCCCGCGCGCGGCGAACGCACGAGCACGACGCGCACCTCGATCCCGCGCGCGCGGGCCGCCCGCAGCGCGCTCGCGACCGTCGGCGGCACCTGCGTATAGCCGGCCAGCAGCACGCGGCGCTGCGCCTGTTCGATCAGATCGACGGTCGCGTCGGCCGCCGCGTTGTCATACGAAAAGTACGTGCCGACCGATGCGGCGTCGGACGGAATCTGGCTGGCGTGGACGCTCGTCGCGCAGCAGAACGCGGCGAGGAGGAAGGCGGCTGGTCTCATGGCGGGCGCCATTGTAGCGACGCCAATTCGCGTGACAAGAGGCGGCTGCGACGCTGCTGCGCCGACGCAACACACAGTGCGGAACGGGTGCCCGGCCGCTGTGTTTCGGGCCGGGTTTCGCCCCGCCGATCAGCCGGCCGCGACGCGCGCGAGCCAACGCGTCACGCCGTCGACGGAACGGAAATCCGCGAGGCTGCGCGCGGGCAACGCAGGATACGCGCCACCGGCCATCTCGGCCAGCGCGCGCCCGGGGCCGAGTTCGAGAAACGCGGTCGCGCCGGCCTCCACGCACGCGGCGAGACAGGCCGCCCATTCGACCGGCTCCGCGATCTGCCGCGCGAGCTTGTCGAGGCCCGTGTCGACATCGAGCACGGACGCGCCATCGATCCCCGAGAACAGCCGGGTGCCGGGCAACGGCCGGCGCACGCGCGTCGCGGCCAGCGTCGCGCGGAAGGCCGGCACGGCCGCCGCCAGCCGACGCGTATGCGACGCGATCCGCACGCAGACGGGCGCGACACGCAGCGCGCCGGCGCGCGCCGCGTCGTCGGCCACGGCATCGACGTCGGCGTGCCGCCCTGCAACCACGAACGCATCGCCGGGGTTCGCGATCGCGATAGCCGCGTCGCGACCGTCGCAGAACTGCGCCAGTTGCGCGCGTGTCAGGCCGCGCACGAACACCATCCGCTCGTCGCCGCCGCTCGCGGCATCCATCTCGCGTGCACGCGCATCGGCCAGATCGAGCGCATCGTGCGGGTCGATCCTTCCCGCGACGCTCCACGAGCCGACCTCGCCGACGCTGTAGCCCGCGACGCAGCGCCGGCGTGGCCACACAGCGTCGAGCAGCGCGGCGGCCGCGAGCGCCTGGACCGTGCAGAGGATCTGCGCGGCCCGGTTTTCCTGCAGCGCGTCGGGGCCGGCCTGTCGGACCCACGTGCGCGGATCGTCGCCGAGCAGCCGGCCCGCATGCGCGAACAGTGCGTCGGCCTGCGGCGCCGATCCGGTCAGATCGAACATGTCGGCGCGCTGCGCGCCTTGCCCCGAACACAGGATGGCCAGCGTCATCGCGCGTGCCCTTCGGCTTCGAGCGCATCGACGAAGACGCTCATCGCGAGCAGGTCGGCCGCGCCGCCCGGACTCAGCCGGCGCGCGACGAACGCACGATGCGCGGCCGCCGCGCGCAGCCGCCAGTCGCGCGCCCGCACGCCGCCGCGCGCGACGAACGCACGGGCGGTCGCGCGGGCGAAATCGAGGCCGTCCTGCCCGCCCCGGTGCAGCAGATTCGTGTCATCGAGCGCGGCGATCAGCGCGAAGCACGCGGCGACGCGCGCGGCTTCCGGGTCGCCCGGCAGGTCGCGCCGCGCGCGGCGCAGCGCGGGCAAGCCGATCGCATACACGGTCGGAAAGCCGTCGGCCGCCTCGCGACGCGCGCCGCCGACACCGTAGCGGCGGCTCGCGCGCTCGCCGTGACTGTCCGGCACACGTGGACCGCCGAGGATCTCGACGCCCCAGCGGCGCGACACGAACGCACCGAGCGTCGTCCCGGCCGGCAGCGCGCCCGGTATCGTGCGCCGGCCGGCGGCCGCGCACAGCAGCCCGAGCCCGAAGATCGCACCACGATGCGTATTGACGCCGCCGGTCGCGGCGAGCATCGCGTGCTCGGCACGCAGGCCGATCTTGCGCAGCACGGCCATGTCGGCGTCGCGGGCGCCCGCGTCGGCGAGTTCCGCGAAGTACGGCCGCAGCACGACGGCGCTGCGCGTGAACGTCGCGGCATCCATGTCCGCGTGACTGCCGGTGTCGACGTGACTGACGAGGCCCGGCTTCGGGTAGGTGTCGATCTCGAGCACGAGGCTGCGCTCGGCCAGCGCGGCGATGCGCTCGGCCTCGGACGGCGCCGCGACGCGACAGGCAGCCGCGGCGTTCATTGCGTGCCCCCGATGAACGCATCGGCGCGCATCAATTCGACGGTAGTCGCGGTCTTCACCGCGACTTCGGGCAACCGCGCGTGCAGTTCGCGCCAGTTGGCGCCCGCGCCGTCGTCGCGCAGCAGTTCGCCGTCGATGCGCATTGGCGCGCGCGCATCGATCGTCGCGAGACCGTCGAGCAACGGCGCGAGCGACGCGGCGTCCGGCAGCGGGAACACGATGTCGAGATCGGACGATGCGCTCAGGTACGGCTCGCCGGTCAGCGCCTGCCAGGCGAGGCTGCCGAACACGCGGCCCTGCACGCCGCAGCGCGCGCCGAGCGCATCGAGCTCGCGCAGCGGCGCATGCCACGCGGCGGGCGCTCCGGAGCGTACGTCCGCCAACGCCGGCAGCGGGCCGACCGTCGCGAGCGCGTGGGCGGCCACGTTCAACGCGATGCGCCGCTTGCCCGCCGGCGGCGGCAGCGGCAGGCCGAGCGGCACGCGGCCGGCATCGGCTTCATCCGGCGACGCGCGACGCACGATCAGCGGCCAGCCGCGTTCGGCCCATGCGCGCACGAGCGGATCGCCCGCGAGCGCGGGGTCGTGGGCAAAGGCCGCGCCCCACCCGCCCGCCGTCAGCGTGACGAGCGTGTGGCGGCGCAGCGGCAGCTCAGCGTGCGGCATGCGCAAGGGCCTCGACGCGGGCGGCGACGTCGGTCGCGACCGGCCGGCCGCGCGCCGCGCGCCGGTCGACGCGCTCGGCCGGCTTGCCGAGCCATTCGCCGACCTGCGCGTCGAGCGCGCGGGACGGATCGAGCACGGCGTCGACGGCGCCCATCTTCACGAGGTTGTCGAGCCCCGGCGCGAACACCGGGGTCGAACGCGCCATCTCCTTCAGCACGTCGATCGGCAGCTTGGTCACGCGCGACATCGACGGCAGGTCCATCACCTCCGGCTCGGCACCCGGCACCGCGAGCAGCGTGCGGGTCGCGAGCGCGGTCGCGATGAACGCGCCCGCGGCCGTGTGGCCGTACAGCACGCCGATCGTCCGGTGTCCGGCGAGATCCGCGTGCATCAGGCACTTCGCGAGATGCGACAGCCCTTCGTTCAGGCCGAGCAGTTCGTCGCGCTTGCTCATCCGCTGGCTGTCGCTGTCGACCAGCACGACGATCGGCGTGTCGCCGCCGCGCGCGACCGTGTCGAGCACGCGCGACGCGAGCGTCAGCGCCTCGTCGATGCCGAACGGCAAGCGGTCAGCAACGCCGATCACGTCGACGCGCGTGCCGGCCAGTTCCGCGTGGCCCGTCAGCAGGCCGCCATTGCGCGCGATCGAATGGCCGTTGGGGAACAGCGAGGTCAGTACTTCATCGAGCGTCATGCTGCGGCTCCTGTAACTGGTCGGCGAGCTTCGCGAATGCTTCGTCGGGCATGCCGGGGATCGCTCCCGGCGCGTCGGCCCCGAGCATGCGCCACACGTCGAGCGCATCCTTGCAGCCGCCGAACCGTTCGACCCGCGCTTCGAGACGCGCCTGTTCCGCGCGCAGCATCGCCGCATCGAACGTCGGCGCGCGACCGATCAGATCGAGCGCCGCCGCGCGGAACGCGTCGGGCGTATCGGCCACGTAGCGATCGGCGCCGCCGATCAAGCGCCGGTGCTTGCCGCCCATCGTGCGCCAGATCAGCGCGCGATCCTTCGAGTCGAATTCCTCGACGCCGCGATTGGTCTCGATCACTTCGGGGCCCGACACGCTGATGCGCCCCTGCTCCGACACCGCGAGCGCCGAACAGCACGCGGCGAGCAACCCGCCGCCGCCATAGCAGCCCGCGCGCCCGCCGATCAGCCCGATCACCGGCACGCCGGCCGCACGCGCTTCGACGAGCGCACGCATGATCTCGGCGATCGCGAGCTCGCCCGCGTTCGCTTCCTGCAGCCGCACCCCGCCCGTATCGAACAGGATCAGCACCGGCTTGCCGACTTCGCGCGCGGCGCGCAGCAGCCCGGTGAGCTTCGCGCCGTGCACTTCGCCGAACGCGCCGCCCATGAAGCGGCCTTCCTGAGCGGCGACGAACACCGGCCGGCCGTCGAGCCGGCCGTGGCCGACCACCATCCCGTCGTCGAACTGCTGCGGCAGGCCGAACAGCGGCAGATGCGGGCTCGTCACGCGCTCGCCCGGCCCGAGAAATTCCGTGAAGCTGCCTGCGTCGAGCAGCCCGTCGACGCGCTGGCGCGCCGACGCTTCGTACCAGCTCGCGCCGTTCGCGACGAACGCGGGCGCATCATGGATCATGTCGGTCGTCATGCGTCCCCCTCGATCGCGCGCACGGCCTGCGCGAGCCGCAGCGACACCATGTCGGGCCGCGCGCCGCCGTCGTTGATCGACAGCTTCAGGCCGCCCGGCGTGCGCCGTTCGACGAAATCCGACACGACCGCCTGCCACACCGCGCCGAAACCGACCGCCGCGGTGCGGATGTCGATCTCGCATTCATTGCCCGGCAGCACGCGCTCGACGAGCACCTCGAGATTGCCGGACGCGACCACGCCGACGAGCGCCGCGGCCCGTTCGCCCTGCGCGCGCTCGCGCGCGGTGAAGCGGTAGTTCAACTGTTCCATGCCCTCTTCCTCACCAGTTTCGGAACCGGGCCGGCGGCGCATACAGGCCGCCCGACCAGTGCACGAGATCCTTGATCGAACGCGCGGCAAGCCAGCGTCGGTCGGCGTCGAGCGGATCGATGCCGAGATCCTCCGGACGCCGAATCACGCCGCGCTCGCGCAGCCGCTCGACCATCCGGCGGTCGCGGCCGCGGCCGACCTCGGTATACCCGGCCACGCCGCGGATCGCGTGCTCGCGTTCGTCCTTGTCGCGGCACATCAGCAGGTTCGCGATGCCCTCCTCGGTGACGATGTGCGTGACGTCGTCGCCGTAGACCATGATCGGCGCGAGGTCGAGCTGCAGCTTGTCCGCGAGCTTCAGCGCATCGAGCTTCTCGACGAACATCGGCACATTCTTGTCGCCGAACGTCTCGCCGATCTGCACGACCAGCTTGCGCCCGCGCCGCAGCGCCGCCGGCGTGTCGGGATCGGCCTCCGCGCCCGCCTTCAGCCACGGTTCGCTCGGATGGCGCCGGCCGCGCGCGTCGCTGCCCATGTTCGGCGCGCCGCCGAAACCGGCGATCCGCTCGGCGGTGACCGTCGACGAATGGCCGGACAGGTCGATCTGCAGCGTCGAGCCGATGAACATGTCGCACGCATAGAGCCCGGCCGTCTGGCAGAACGCGCGGTTCGAGCGCAGCGACCCGTCGGGGCCCGTGAACCATACGTCGGAGCGCGCGCGGATGTAGTCGTCCATCCCGACTTCGGAACCGAAGCAGTGGATCTGCTCGACCCAGCCCGATTCGATCGCGGGAATCAGCGTCGGATGCGGATTGAGCGCCCAGTGCGTGCAGACCTTGCCCTTCAGCCCGAGCTTCGCGCCGTAGGTGGGTAGCAGGAGCTCGATCGCGGCCGTGTTGAAGCCGATCCCGTGGTTCAGGCGCTTGATCCCATACGGCTCGTAGATGCCCTTGATCGCGAGCATCGCGGTAAGGATCTGCGTCTCGGTGATCGCGGCCGGATCGCGCGTGAACAGCGGCTCGACGTAGAACGGCTGGCCGGCCTCGACGACGAAATGCACGCGATCGCCCGGGATGTCGACGCGCGGCACCTTGTCGACGATGCGGTCGACCTGCGCGATCACGATGCCGTCCTTGAACGCGGTGGCTTCGACGACGGTCGGCGTGTCTTCCGTGTTCGGGCCGGTATAGAGGTTGCCGTCGCGATCGGCGCTGACCGCCGCGATCAGCGCGACCTGCGGCGTGAGGTCGATGAAGTAGCGAGCGAACAGTTCGAGATAGGTATGCACCGCGCCGAGCGCGATCTTGCCGCCGAACAGCAGCTTCGCGATGCGCTGCGACTGCGGGCCCGAATACGCGAAGTCGAGACGCGTCGCGATCCCGCGCTCGAACACGTCGAGATGCTCGGGCAGCACGACGCCCGACTGCACCATGTGCAGGTCGTGGATCTTCGCGCTGTCGACGTCGGCGAGCGCCGTCGCGAGCAGGTCGGCCTGTTTCTGGTTGTCGCCTTCGAGGCAAACGCGGTCGCCTGGCCGCAGCACCGCTTCGAGCAACGCGACGGTGTCGCGCGCATCGACCCGCTTGCCCTGCGCGTACGCCGCGCCGGCCGCGAGGCGTGCATCGCGCGCTTGCCGCGCGTGATTCCATCCCGTCATGAACAGTTCTCCCGCTTCGATGGTCCAGCGGCATTCTAAGCCTGGCGCCGCCGTCGATTGATGATGTTGAAGAATGCGACTCAGAGGGCGCCGCGATGGATTCGGCGCGCCGGAAACCGCGCACACCGGCCGCACGCGCGGGCCGCCCGAACGCGGGCCGCCCGAATCGCCACCGGCAGCTATGCGCCGACCAGCGCGCGCGTCGTGAAGAACAGCAGCGAGGGCCCAAGCAGGCAGCCGACGCCCGTATGGAACGTCGCGACCAGCGCGCCATACGGCACGAGCCGGCGGTCGGTCGCGGCGAGGCCCGCGCTCACGCCGCTCACGGTGCCGGCGAGGCCGCCGAAGATCATCGCGGAGCGCGGCGTCTTCAGGCCCATGAAGTTGGCCGCGACCGGCGTGCCGACCATCACGATGATCGCCTTGACCAGCCCCGTCGCGATGCTGAGCGCGATCACGTCGGAGCTCGCGCCGATCGCCGCGCCCGTGACGGGCCCGACGATGTAGGTGACGGCGCCCGCGCCGATGGTCGTCATGCTGACCGCATCGGTGTAGCCGAACGCCCGCGCGATGCTCGCGCCGACGATGAACGGCAGCACGGTGCCGAGCAGCAGCGACACGACGCCGACGAGGCCGGCCTTGCGCGCCTCGGCGGGCTGCACTTCGAACGCGGTCGCGACGATCGCGAAATCGCGCAGCATCGCGCCGCCCATCAGGCCGACACCGGCGAACAGCCGCACGTCGGCGAGCCCCTTCTCGCCGCCGGTGAACGCGCCGCCGACATACGCGAGCACAAGACCGATCACGATCGCGATCGCGGAGCCGTGTACGCGGCCGAACGTGAGCTTGCGCGACGCGATCGACGACAGCCACATGATCAGGCCGACCAGCGCGAACGACGCGACGAGCCCGTTGTGGGCGACGGTTTTTTCGAGCATCTGCAGCATGGCGGCCTCCGTTACTGTTCTTCGAATTGCGGCACGCCAGCGAAGGCCGTGTCGTCGCGCCCCATGCGCACGAGTACCGCGATGCAGCATGCGCAGATCGCGACCGCGCCGACGGCTGCGAGCAGCGCGACCGGCCCGCCCTTCAGCGCGGCGACGACGTTCTGGTTCGCGGCCATCGCGACCACGACCGGGATGTACATCGCGCCCCAGAAACCAACGCCCGCCTCGGTCTCCTTCGGCAGCCAGCCGCGCCGGTGCAGCCACAGGCGCAGGCAGATCAGCAGCAGCATCGCGATGCCGACGCCGCCGACGTTGGTCTTCACGCCGATCGCGGCGCCCAGCAGGTCGCCGAGGAACAGCCCGGCCAGATGGCAGAACGCCAGCAGCGCGGTTCCGTAGATGATCATGAGTCGTCTCCAGTCTCTTCGTGACGGGCGCCTGGCGCGTGCGGAAGCCAGGCCCGCACGCCGGTCCCGGGCGCGGACAGTCTGTCTCCTGCGGCGGGGCGCCGCGACCCGGCGGCTCGTCGTGCGAGCGCGTTCTCGGGCGGTCGATGGGATGATGCGGTTTCGGGCCGGACGCCGGATGGCTTAGACTGACCGATGGAGCTGGCGGCGCGGCACGGGCTACGCGTCCGATGTGCCCCCTTGCATGGGCCGCACCAGGGCGTGATCCGATACTAGCGCCGCAAAATGCGGCCATTTATGAAGTTGTCGAAACCGATTCAGTGACATGTCACCTGAATGGCGCTGGGCACGGTCAGGCCCGGCGCCATACGGGCGTCCGGTGGCGATCGCCCTCCAGCACCTTTATCGACCAACCCTGCGCGGCGACGCACACCCCGTCCTGGCCACCTGCCGCTTCCCACGCGGACGGAAGCGACGCCATGATGCGTGGCGCAGGCGTCCACGTGCGATCGCGCCGCATTCCGGCGGCGCCGAATTCGACGATATCGCCCGTGTGGCGCCACTCATCGTGTACCGGCCGACCGGGCACTCATTCGCCTCAGGCGAAGAATGCGCAGTATCCGCTCATGCACGTCGGGCGAGACGGGATAAAACAGCGCCAAGACGATTGCCATCGCGGTGAAGACAAGCGGCCCCTTCCACAACATCGCCCACATGCCGTCGAGCGTGTGCGTCGACTGCACCCGATTGGCGACGAACCCGATCGCCTCGAGTATCTGGCCGACGGCGCCGACGGCCAATGCGAGCGACGCCTTCTGAGCCAGCGCGACGACACCGAAGATCACGCCCTCGCCACGGATGCCGGTGCGCCATTCGCCGAATTCGACGGTATCGGGAATCATCGCCCACTGCGCAAGCAGCATCGCGGCGTTGCCGAACCCGATCGCCACGAGAAGCGCCAGCAGCGTACCGAGGCCAGGCAGCCCCCGCATCCCCAGCAAACCGTAGCAGCCTGCCGTGATGCAGGCTCCGGTCAACGCGACCCGACGCTTCGACGTCCGTCGCATCATCCAGGCCCAGAATGGAATCGATACGAACACCTGCAGCGCGATGGCGCCCAGTGCCCAGCCGATCAGGTCCTCCCGATGCATGCAGTATTTCAGCACGTACGGCAGCGTCTTCGACAGCAGCGTCGACGATGTCATGTGCAGGATCGCGAAGCCGAACACGATGATGAACGCCCGGTTCCTGACGATCACGAAAAACGCGTCGCGTATCGAGACGCCGTGACGGTCCGGCGCGACCGCCTCCCTGGTCGACAGGAACGTCATCACGAATACGACGACCGCCACGACCGCATACGCCAGGTTGACGAACAGAAACCCCGTTTTCGCGTCGCCGCCTCCGAGCACCTGAACGAGCCGCAGTGTCGACAGCGCGACCAGCACGCCGGCGGTGGCCGCGCAGATCATCCGATACGCGGCCAGACTTCCCCGCTCCCGGCTGTCGACCGTCAGCGTGGCCATCAACGCGTTGTACGGCATCGACAACACGGTGTACGCCGTCCTGAACAGTGCATGGGTGCCGACCACGAACGCCAGCTGCGCGACACCGTCGAGACGATTCGGCACGAACATCGATACGAAGCTGACGGCAAGCGGAACGCAGCCGAACAACAGGTATGGCCGGTAGCGCCCCCAGCGCGTTCGCGTATGGTTCGCGATATATCCCATGACCGGATCGAAAACGGCGTCCCACAGCATCGCACCGCCGAATATCGCCCCGGCGATCCCCGGGGCGAGCCCGACCACATCCGTGTAGTAGTACAGCAGGTAGAGCGTCGTGCTCTGCCAGTACAGATTGAATGCGAAATCGCCAATGCCGAACCCGAGCTTGCGCACGAACGGCAGCACGACGCCTGCATCGGTCGCGCCTGGCGCCGGTATCGAATGTGATATGTCCGCCATCATCGTCCCGCGGTTCAGTTCCGTTCCATATGATCAAAAAGCGATCTACCCGCTTCACCCGACGAAGTTTCGGATCGGAATCGGCGGCCGGCTCGGCGCTTCGTCATTCCGCAATTCGGACTCGTGCTTTCGGAGCAGCGCGGCGCCCTTCTCCGCTCGCCCCGTTTGCGCCAATCGATCGAGATAGGCGCGCAACTTGCCACGCACGTGATACGGGCCGCCTTCCGCAACGACGTTGGCCAGTGGGTCCCGGCCGCGCGCCGCGCCGGGGAGCATCTGCGCTTCCCACTCCTTCAGCAGCGCCATTCCCTTCTCCACGACATCCGCATGATCGGCGGCCAGATTCTGCAGCTCGTGCGGATCGCGATCGAGATCGAACAGCATGACATCGTCGAACAAGTGGTATCCGTCGTGCAGTGTGGCGATCATCAGCCAGTTCCGGAAACGCACGCCACGCTGGCAGGTCCATGCGCCCTGCGACACGACGAGGTAGTCGCGGCCTTCGTCCACGCCCTCCCGCAAGTCCTGCGCAAACGATCTACCGTCCCACGAATCGGGAACCGGCTGCCCGAGCAACTCCAGAATGGTTGCGGTGACATCGATCTGATAGTGGAACGCATGGTATTCGCGGCGCGGCTCCAGGCCGGGCCACTTGAGCAGGAGCGGAACATTTGTCGTGAACTGATCTGCCGTCTGGTGATCCCCGTAGATGCCCAGCTCGCCGAGCGTCTCACCATGATCGGACGACAGCAGCACGGCCGTGTCGGCCATCACACCGAGTGCCTCGAGTTGCCCGAGCAGCTTCCCGACATATTCGTCGGCCATCAGAACCCCTGCGTCGTAGCCGTCGAACATCGCCCGCACGGCCGCCATGTCCGGAATCTGCTGCGGCTGCCGCGGATAACGCTGCAACGCCGCATCGTTCGGCGCGAATCCGGTGCATTCCTGCGCGCTATGCGGGCCGCACGCCTGCCAGTGATTCGCGCGCACGGCTTCGGTCAGCCACGACGGCAGCGGATCGTCGGCAAAAGGCTCGCCGTAGCTCGCAGGCGCTCGGTATGGTGTGTGGGGATCCCACATGTGGACATGCAGGAACCAGTTGTCCTCGCTGCCGTGCCGGGTCAGCCAGTCCGACGCGATCGCGAACACTTCGTCCGCAGTCTCACGCCCGAACTTGCCGACGTTGTAGGCCTCGTCGAAACCGGCGTACCAGTGAAACGCCGAATGCCGGTGTGCAAAAGAGCTGACGCTGACGGTTCTCAAGCCCGCCTGCTGCAGACGAAACGGAAAGCTGTCGAAGTGGAGCTGCGACCAGAACTTGCGATCGGGCCCGCCGATCACCGGATCGGCATCGACGCCGCCGTGATTCACGACGCCGTTGTGAATGCCGAAACGACCGGTCAGAAGCGCCGTACGGCTCGGCAGGCAGGGCGTGTCAGACGCATGCACGTTGCGGAACATCACGCAATCGGCCGCCAGCCTGTCGATGTTCGGGCTGGTACGGCGGTGATACCCGTAGCAGCCGAGGTGGTCCGGACGCAGTGTATCGATGTCGAAGTAAATCAGTCTCATTGTTTTTCGTTTCCCGTCATGGAACTCACAGTTGTGGGTTCGAAAATGATTGTGCGGTCGAGCGGGCGACGGCCTGCGCCGTCTGTATCGCAGGCCCGCCCGACAAGACCACGCGGCGTGACGCGGGCAGCGCCTCGCGACACTGCGCAGCGACGCGTCGCGGCCTACCAGTTCTGCGTACCGATGCGCAACTGGTTCTTTACGGCGAGCACGCCGGAGACGCTTTGCGCCGCGTCGACCGCTATGCCTGCCTGGACATTGTCGGCAATCGTGCCGGACAGCGTCACCACGCCGTTTTTCGCACTCACCGACATGCGTGTCGAGTCGAGTCCCCTGGCACGGGCGATCGCCTGGCTGACACGCTTCACCAGTTGCCGGTCCGCCTTTTTTTGCGCCTTCTTCGTCACGCGCGTTCCGGCAGCGCTACTCGATTGCGACGCGGCCAACGCTGTCGGCGCGGCCCGGGCAGTACTGCCCGAAATCGGATCCTGTGCAAACGCGCTCGTCGCCGCTGCCATGCACAGCCCCGCGAGCGCTGCGCGAACGACATGCTTTCGAATTTTCATTCGTTTTCCTCTCGTCAAATCCTGATCATCGCCACGCACGCGCCCGGCATCGCGAAACACGATGCGGCAGGCGTCCTTGCGCCGCGCATGAAACCTAGAACTGCGTGATCATCCCGACCGACATGCCGGTTACCGCCTTGCCATCCGGCCGCAGGTTCAGGCTCGCCACGTTGGCCGGATCCCGCTTGTATGCGCCCGAAAATCCGTTTCGGTCGTATTCCACATACAATTGGGTCCGCTTGGACAGGAAGTAATTGAACATGGCATACGTGGTCAACTTGCGCCCGTCCGATCCGCGAGCGTATTTCAGATTCCTGGCGATGTCGTAATACGTTGCCGTGCTGAATTCGAGAAACGGCGTGATCCGGTAGACAAGACCGACTGCAGGTATATCGTCCCGACGTTCGATACCTGCGGACGTCGGAGCGGTTACCCAGAGCCCGCTGTAGCTCAGGTACAGTTTCGCCGGGCCCAGTTGCCACGTTGCACCGCCAATCGCGCTCTGCGCCCATTGCGACGCGGTGGCGTTGTAGGTCTTCTGATAGGCGGCACCGACCATCAGCGTTTGGTACTGGTAGGTTGCGCCGACTGCGAGATTCGAACCCGCGCGGGTGTTGCCGGCCACGCCGCCCACCGAGTAGCTTCCGCGCAGCGTGAGGCCGCCGGTCTTCCCCACGATCTTCACGACGTTGTTGAACCGGGAATCGAGCGTAAAGAAATTGCCGACCCACACCACGCCCGGCACGATGGCGAGCGATGTCCCCTGTGCTGCGTCCGGGTCGAGCGACACGCCGACGTCCTCGGCCGCGTTCAGTTGCCGGCCCAGTGTGACGCGCCACGCGTCGGTACCGAGCCCGACGTAGGCCGCCTTCGAAAAGAGCGGGCTCGACGCGCTCGCCAGGCCTCCCGTTCCCGTGACGAAACCGCTTTGAAGAGTAAAGATAGCCTTCAATCCCTGCCCCAGATCCTCGGTCCCCTTCAGGCCGAAGCTGTTGCCGGAGATGATGTTGCTGTCGAACCCGAGCTGGTGACCGCCCTTCAGTCCATCGACCCAGCGGACACCTCCGCCGAGCGTCCCGAACAAGGTCACGCTCGATTGCGCATTCGCTCCACCCGCCATCGTTACCGCTGCCATCGCCAGAACCATCTTCCTCTTCATCCGTCTCCTCCTGTTTTGTAGTACTTATTACATCGCCTCGAAAAAACCCACTCCTCGCATCTGCCGATCGCCATCCTGACAATCGCGTATCGATCAACACCGGTTCGACAAACCGCCCCTGTACATACGGCCATCCGTTCCCGGAACCTGCGGCAGCACGTCAACTGCCGAATTGACCGCCCTCGAGCCATACCGTCTCAGCCGCGACGTGATCGGTCGCGGAACGGGCCAGCACGATCCGGTACGCGCCTTTCCGGATCCGCCACTGCCCGGATGCCACGTCGAAGCGCGCCAGCAGGCGAGGATCCACGCTCGCGTCAATCTCGATCGACGCGCCCGCCTGCAGCGCCACGCGTTTGAACGCGAGCAGGCGCATGCGCCGGTCCCCGTCGGCCTCGGTCAGATAAACCTGTGGAACGTCGTCGCCATCCCGCGTCCCCGTATTGGTGACGGTGAAGCTGACCGACACGGCTTCGCCCGCACTGACGCGGAAGTTTCCATATGCGAATTGCGTGTAGCCCAACCCATGGCCGAACGGGAACATCGGTTGCTCGCCGCACTGCGCGAACCAGCGATAGCCGATCTCGGCACCCTCGTGGTAATGCACCTTGATCGGGGTGCCGAGTTCGACATCCGCACCCGGCAAACGCGGGTGCGGCGTCTGTTCGATACTGGCCGGAAACGTGACCGGCAGGCGTCCGGAAGGATTGACCTCACCCGTCAGGATTTCGGCAATCGCCTGGGCGCCCGCCTGGCCCGGGAACCAGGCCTGAACCACTGCGCGCACCTTGTCTCGCCAAGGCATTTCGACCGGATTGCCCGTTTGCAATACGACGATGACGTTCGTGTGTACGCGCGCGACAGCCTCGATCAGCGCATCCTGCCCGAACGGCAGTCCCATGTCCGGGCAGTCGAAGCGCTCGCCCTCATGCCGGATTGCATTGACGATCACGACATCGGCCTTCGCGGCCAACGCGAGCGCGTCGGCAATATGCGCGCCGCTGTCGAAATAGATGACCGTGTGCGGCATGCGGGCGCGCAACTCGGCAAGCGGCGACGGCCCGAAAAGACACATGGTGGTCGGACCCAGCAGCGGATGGCTCCTCAGCGGCACCTCGGCGGCGTACCCGCCTCGCGGCCGCACCTGGCTCGAACCCGATCCCGACACGACGCCGGCCTGCGCGAAACCACCGATCATCGCGATCCGCTTCAGGTTGCGCGCGAGCGGCAGCGCGTCGGATTCGTTCTTCAGCAGCACGATTCCCTTGCGGGCAATCTCCAGCGCGATGTCGTGATGCGCGGCCCAGTTAACGGCCTCGGCCGCTCGCGGCCGGTCGATGCCAATCGCGTAATAGGAGCGCAGCATGCGCCGCACCATCTCGCTGATGCGCTCCTTCGGAATCCTTCCTTCTTCATAAGCGCGACGCAGCGGCTCGTTGAACCACTCGCATTCGTCCAGCTGCGCACCCGACTGCTGATCGAGGCCTTTCAGCGCGAAGTCCCAATGGTTGACCGCGCGCCAGTCCGACATGACCCAGCCCTTGAAGCGCATCGCCTCTTTCACGACGTCCTGCAGGATGTGCCGGTTGCCGCACGCGTATTCGCCGTTCACCAGGTTGTATGCGCCCATCAACGCACCCGGCTCGGCCTCCTCGATCGCTATCTGAAACGCGAGCAAGTCGCTTTCGCGATGTGCAGCGGGGTCGATGACGGCGTCGAGAAAGAATTTGTTGGTCTCGCTGACATTGAGCGACACGTGCTTCAGCAGCGCGATTACGCCTTCGGCCTGGGTACCGGACACGACAGCGGCACCGAGTTTTCCCGACACGAGCGGGTCTTCCGACACGTATTCGAAATTTCGGCCGTTGCGCACTTCGCGCACGAGATTGATCCCGCCGCCCAGCGCGACGTTGAATCCGAATTCGCGCACCTCCCTGCCGATCGCCGCCCCCTGCGCCCGCGCGAGTTCCGGATCGAACGTCGCGCCCAACGCGAGCGCGGCGGGGAATGCCGTCGCGCCGGCATGCGGGTCATCCGTCGCACGTACACCGAGGCTCGTGTCGGAGAGCATCAATGCCGGAACACCCAGCCGTTCCACGCCACGGACATATCCCGCGACGGCAGGCAGGTGAGCCGGTACGCGCGGCTCGCGCACGTGCGTGCCGAAGAGGCGCACCATCAGGCTGTAAAGCATCGAGAACCGCTCGTCGTCCGTCATGCGGGATTCGGTTTCCCTGGCCCGCTCGTCGGGATCGGGGCACGGCGACGGCGCAAACCCGGCAGAACCCGTTTCATCGGCGCCGACGCTGCATTGGGCAAATTTCATGCTGAGGCAGTTCCTTCTCTCTGTAATTATCCACTCGGATAATTTAAGGGCGCTCGCGCGCGGCAGTCAAGGATGACGTCGGTCAATCGACGTCGGGACTTTCCCCGAGAGCCGGTTCGCCAAAGCCTCTCCCGGTCGCTCTCCGACCGCGGATCAGCTGACGCGATACAGGACGTTGCGGCGTTATCGTGGCGAAGGCACAATCCGGATAGTCCATTTTCCGGAAGCAGCAATGACGATTGCCAGACAAGCGCAACAGGAGCGAGGCGAACAGACTCGCGCGGAAATTCTGGGCATAGCACTCGGCCAGTTTTCCACCTGCGGCTTCGACGCGGTGAGCGTCCGGGACATCGCCGATCAAGCCGGCGTGAACCATGCGATGATCCGCTATTACTTCGGGAACAAGGAAAACCTCTGGCGCGAAAGCGTGGCCTATCTGTTCGAGCGATTCATGGAAAAGGCCGCGCCGCCCGAGGCGGACGGCGGCAAGCTCTCTATCGATGCGGTCAAGGAATACATTCGAAACTACGTTCGGTATTGCGCAGAGTATCCCGAGCACGCGCGCCTGATGATGCAGGAGGCCAATCGCGATTCCGAGCGGCTCAAGTGGATGGCCCAGAAGTTCATTCGCCCGCGTCACGATCTCACGATTCCGCTCATCAAGCGCGTCTGCGCGCAGACAAAGGGGCTGGAAAAGATCGATCCTGTCTTGCTGCTGTACATGGTCACGGCGATTGCGCAGATTCCGTATCTGCTGACCGCCGAGATGAAGTACGTTCACGGCATCGACGCGCTGCGGGAAAAGGCCATCGACGCCCATTGCGATGCAGTCCTGACGTTCATCTTCCGCTGAAGTCCCGCACCGGGGCCTGCCGCGAGTCGTTACGCGAGCGCCATGACCCGCGGCAGGAGAGCCGTCACTTCAACGCCGCATCGTATGCCACCCGGAAACCCGTGTGTCCGGCAGACGTATCGCTCGGGCGTCCGGTTCGAGCCGCGATGCGGTAGCGATAGCAGTAGCTTCGATGGCACAGGTACGAGCCGCCCTTCAGCGTGTACTCCTTGTCCGAGACCGCTTGCCGATCCCGCGCCTTTCCGGCGCTCGACAGGGACGTGACCCGGAACGGGTCGCCGCACCACTCCCACACATTGCCGCTGCAGTTGTAGAGGCCGGCCGGATTCGGCGCGTACGCGTCCACCCGGACCGTACCAAACCGCCTGTCGCCATCGATGTACAGATCCGGAAAGCGGCCTTGCCAGATGTTGCAGTAGCGCATTGCATCCTCGGCGGGTTCTTCATTTCCCCAAGGAAAGCGACGGTCGTCCGCGCCTCCCCGCGCCGCGTGCTCCCATTCCGCTTCCGTCGGCAGCCGGCCGCCGCACCATTTCGCGAATGCAGCGGCATCGTTGCGAGAAATATGGACGACAGGATGCATGTCACGCCCGGCCAGCGATGACGGGGGTCCCTCGGGGGCCGCCCAGCACGCACCCGGAATCGATCGCCACCAGGGTGCGCTTTCCGACGCATCGGTCGCGAAGCCGGGTTCGACAAATGCGTGAAATACGTAGCTCCATCCAAACCGCTCCGCGTCAGTGCGATAACCGGTTGCGGCCACAAACTCGGCGAAGCGCTGGTTCGTGACCGCATGGCACTCGATGCCGAACGGCTTCAAATGAAGCTTTCGCCGCGGCCCCTCACCGTCCGCCTTGATCACCGGCGCGTCGGTGCCGAGCCAAGCAGCGCCTCCAGCGAACCAGGCGACGTCGGGATCGCGCGCATGTCCGCACGCCGGTGCAGCGGCCGGCGCAGGCGGCCTGGACAGACGCGCGGCGTCGCCGGTCGCCTGGATGTCATCCCGACGCGGCGTGCAGCATCCCCGTTCGGGCTTATCGAACTTGTCCACGCTCGTTCTCCCGCAGGCTGTCCTGCATGCGCGCAACGTCGCGCGGATAGGTACGGTACAGCACCGTGATGAGTGCGCCATTGACGAACACGAACCCGACCACTACGACCATGAATACGCTCTTCAGGCCATACCGGTCGCCGAACCATCCCGCGCCGGCATTGTAGGCGGCCCAGGTCAGCGACTCTGCGATCGCGATCAGGATCATGAATGCCAGGCTTCGCAGCCGAGGCGGCACGACCGCCATCACGATCGGCCTGTTCGCGCCCGGAAGCGCGCCCAGTGCGCATCCCATCATGAAGAAGAAAACGCCGAACACATGGATGCTGCCCCAGTTCAACTGGGTGCCGATGAGCGCCAGCACGCCGAATGCAACCTGCATGATCTGGAGGAACGCCACGCGTCCGAAGTCGGGCCATCTCCGGTGCATCCGGTCAAAGATCACCGCACCGCCAATCGTGCCGAGCAGGTAGCCGATGCCGGTCGGTGCGATGACGAACGCAGCCGCCCGGTTCGGAAATCCGAAGACTTGCGTCAGGTATACGACGCCGAACGACATGATCAGCAACTGGCCGGCAAGCAGCCTCGACACGAGCATGACGCAGAACGTGGGAATGCGAAACAATGCGCGCAGATCGCGCCAGACTGAAGTCGCTTCGACGGTCGACGGACGCGACACCGCCGCTTGCGACGCGCCGACACCCGGATCCCGAAACCCGATGAGGACCGCCAGCCCGGCCAGCATGCTGACGCCGCCGAGCAGCCAGAAACCGATGCGCCAGCCGCCGTCGATACCCGCGAGATGGCCCAGCAGCGGCCCCACCAGCGCGGTGACGAGCGCGGTGGCACCATACATGTAGCCGACCGCCCGACCGCGCATCGCGTCGTCGAACAGATCCGCGAAAATGGACGTAATCAACGCGCTCGCTCCGGCCGTACCCACCGCGAGAATCGACGTGCAGACGAGCAATGCCGTGAAGTCGTGCGCGAACCCGGCCGCGACACCCCACGCCCCCCACACTCCGGTACAAACGACGAGCACGCTCTTGCGATTCCAGCGCCTGGCGAGCCAGAGCCAGAACGGGCTGAACAGCGCCGCGGCGATCTTGCTGCAGACCATCAACACGCCAAGGCTGGACAACGATAATCCGAGACTCGCCTTGATCACCGGAAACAGCGTCGGCAGAACGCTCGATTCACTGTTGTCCATCGCCTGGGCCGCGGTCAGGATACCCATGTAACGCCAGCGGTTCTTCACCACCGGCGCGGCCCTCGCCGCCTCGCCCGCGCCGGCGGGGGTTTCTCGTACATCAACGGATCCGTACATGACAGTCAGCCGCCTGCGGTGGATTGATCGTGTTGCCGACGCGATGTCGTGGCACCCGTTGCCGCCAGACGCATTGCCGTTGCCTGCCTCGCAAACGCGCGCCGCAGTACCTCGGCCCGTCCCGCATGGGCAGTCGCGAGCAGATGTTCGTCGGCAAGGACTCCTTCGGACGGCAGCCCAATCCGTTCATATTGCTCGGCCGGCGCATCGCTTTGCACCATCAGATCGCGGAGCAGCACGGCCATGCGGCGCTCGACGTCGGCATCGGCGATCGGGTTCGCCTGAGCAGGATCCGACGCGAGATCGAAGAGCAGCGTGCCGGCTCGGTACGAATAACCCAGCGGCCGCGCCGCGATTTTCATCGTGCGCACGCCCTTCGTGAACGAGAACGGCTCGGCAAGCTGAATGTCCGCCAGTTCGTCGATGCCGAACATTTCCTTCATGTGCATCGGCATCAACGTGTACTCGTATATCGGTGCCAGGTTGTCCGGGTCGGGCCCCGAACGCATGTACACGTATCGACCGTCGGTCACATTGACGTGCTCGCCGTGCATGCCGAACAGCGCCGCCGTGCGGACCGGCGCATCGCAACGAACCGCTTCCCGAAGCGACACGCCCTGCATGTCCGGTGTCGGCGCGATACCGAAGAAATCGAGGATCGTCGGCGCCAGATCGATCGTCTGTACC
Source organism: Burkholderia sp. CpTa8-5 (assembly GCF_017815045.1). Classification (NCBI taxonomy): domain Bacteria; kingdom Pseudomonadati; phylum Pseudomonadota; class Betaproteobacteria; order Burkholderiales; family Burkholderiaceae; genus Burkholderia; species Burkholderia sp. CpTa8-5. Next base: position 90,017 of record NZ_JAGIQD010000018.1, on the reverse strand, counting down.
AACGCATTGCGACGCACGCCCGCTCGAGCGCTGCGCGGATCCCAGATGAACAGCGGGGTATTCGCCAGTTCATTGAACCAGGGCTGGGCCGTTTTTGCCCACCAGCCGTGTTCGCCGAGCATGAACCCGTGATCGGTGCACACGATCAGCATCGTGTCCTTCCATAGATCGAGTTCGTCCATCAGGTCCAGCACCCGGCCGAGGGAGTGATCGCACATCGACACGAGCGCCGCATATTCCGCACGGACGTGAAGGATTTCGTCGTCGGTGTCGTCCTCGCAGAGAGGGCCGTATGACGGCCAGTCGAAATGGGGCCCGCGATACTCGTGTGCATAGAGTTCCCTGTAGCGCGGATAGCTGACGAACGGTTCGTGCGGGTCGAACGTTTCGATCTGCAGGAACCAGGACCCGGCGTCGTGGTTCTTGCGGATGAAGTGTTCCCCCGCATCGAACGTCAGCGTCTGGGGATGAAGATCTTCCGTCGGGAAATATTGCCGGTTGACCCAGTCCTGCCGCGCCGCCTTCGGCTTGGACGCGCCTTTCATCGGAAACGGGCGCGGTGGATCGCGTACCTCGCCCTTCCACGGATCGCCCTCCTGGCCGCGGAAAAACTCCCAGCTGTCGTAGCGTGTGTGATAAGTCGATCCGCCGTCTTCCCAGTAATGCCGATGATCGCTGGCAAGATGGGTATAGATGCCGTTACGGCTGAGCATGTCGGGCATCGAATCGTCGAACGGTTCGAGCGGCCCCCAACTGCGATGCAGGAAATTGTGGCGTCCCGTGTGCAGTTCCCGGCGCGCCGGGATGCACGCCATGCTGCCGACGTAGCAGTTGTCGAACGTCGCGCTGCGCTTCGCGAGGCGCTCGAAGTTGGGGGCCTTGATCCAGTCGCAGCCATAGGGCGGCAGCATGCGCCGGTTGAGGCTGTCATACATGACGACGATCGCTTTCATGATGTCTCCGTTCTTTCAGCGCGCGTGCGCCGACACGTTCGCTATCGCGTCGATACCGACGTGCTCCGCTGCCTGCCCCCCACGTTCGAGCGGCGGTTCGCCGATCGTAAAGACAGGTTTCCGTAACACGAGCGTTACCTCGCGCACCATTAATTATCCAGTAGGATAATTTATCGCACAGGGCGACAAAGGTCGTCAAGCGACAATGCCCGGATCAGGGAGAGGCGAATGTTTACCGCGTATTCGGGATGGCACCGGCGATCAATTGCGGGCGCAATCGATCCGGCGACGTGCGCCATCGTGCGCAACGTCGACCATGCTGCACGTGCTTGATACCCCATATTGCAAGGAGCCCGCGCATGCGCAACACTTCCCTACGATTACACGAAAGATAGGTTCAGCAATGCGTCCGTTACCGCCCGAGCTGCTGCGCAGCTTCGTCGCCGTCGCCCAGTCCGGCAGCTTCACCGCCGCGTCCGAGCGCGTGAACCTGTCGCAGTCGACTGTCAGCCAGCATATCCGCCGGCTCGAGGAGCTGCTCGACCGGCCGCTGTTCGAGCGCGACACGCGCAACGTGCACCTGTCGCAGCACGGCGACGCGCTGTTCCGCTACGCGGTGCGCATCCTCGAACTGATGGACGAGGCCGTCACGTCGGTCTGCGGGCCGCCGCTGTCGGGCAAGGTGCGGCTCGCGATGTCGGAGGATTTCGCGTCGGCGCACCTGACGGCCGCGCTCGCGAGCTTCGTGCAGCGCAACCCGGACGTCGAGCTCGCGATCTCGACCGGGCTGTCGGGCGACCTGTTCGACGCGCTCGACGAGGGCCGGCACGATCTCGTGTTCGCGAAGCGCATCGCCGGCAGCCGGCGCGGCCGCGTGATCCGCAGCGAACCGCTGTACTGGTGCACCGGCCCCGATTCGCGCATCACCGGCCACGAGGCCGTGCTGCCGCTCGCGATGCATCCGGAGCCGAGCGTGTCGCGCCGCCGCGTGCTCGAATCGCTCGAGGCCGTCGGGCGGCCGTACCGGATCGCCGTCGTGAGCAGCAGCATCGCGGTGCTGCGGGCGGCCGCGAGCGCGGGGCTCGGCGTCAGCGCGTTCGCCGGCTACGTGATCCCGGCCGGGCTCGCGCGGCTCGATGCGGGGCTGCCGGAACTCGGCGAACTCGAATACGTGATCGATCGCCCGGCGGCCGCGTCGCGCTCGACGCTCGCGCTCGAAGCCACGCTGATCACGGCGGCGGCCGAGTTGTAACGGCACGGCGGGCACCGCACGCGGGCGCGGTCGCATCCAGCGGCACCTGACAGCTTTGCCCGGAACGCGTCATCGTCCGCGCAGCACCCGCTCGCGACAATGGGCCCCATCCGAACGCACCGCGCATCGCCGCGCGCGTCCGGTACCCCGTCCCCTTGATCGGAGCCCGCCATGAAGAACGTCCTGCGATTCGCCGTCGCGACCGCTGCAGCCGCCTTGCTGTCCCCCGCCTTTGCCCAGACCGACGCGTCGGCCCCCGCACAACAAGGCCTGACACGCGCGGAAGTCATCGACCAGCTCAAGCAGGCCTATCTCGACGGCGAACTGCCGACCAACGACGGCAACTACCCGCCGAACGCCGCGACCCGTGCGCGCAACCGCGAACTCGTGCAGGCCGTGAGCCCCACGTGGCTGGCTCACACGCCGCCCGCCAGCCAGGCGATGTCGCAGCAATGACCGGCGCCGCCACTGCGCTGGCGCGACCGGATGAGGATCAGGGCAGGAAGCTGCGGCGCCGCGCGTCGATCAGCTCGACGAGCAACCGGTCGCGCTCCGCCGCCAGTTCCTGCATCGAGCGCTCGCCCTGGATCGCGCGCAGCTCGTCGGTCAGCTTGCGATCGACTTCCGGATCGAACGACGGCGTGCCGAGGTCGTCCCACCAGCTCGTGATCGGCCCCGACAGGTGTTCGAGGAAATGCGCGATCCCGCCCGCGCCGCCGCCAAGGTGATAGGTCAGACACTGCCCCATTAGCCCCCAGCGCAGGCCGGGGCCCCACGCGACGGCCTTGTCCGCATCGGCGACGCTCACGACGCCTTCGCCGACGAGGTGATACACCTCGCGGAACAGCGCGGCCGCGAGCCGGTTGGCGACGTGGCCGGTCATCTCCTTGTTCAGCACGATCGTCTGCTTGCCGAGCGCATCGTAGAACTGCTTCACGCGCGCGATCACGTCCTGGCCGGTCGCGTCGCCGCCGACCAGCTCGACGAGCGGAATCAGGTGCGGCGGATTGAACGGATGCGCAATCAGGCAGCGCTCCGGATGCTTCGCGCACGCGGTCTGGATCTCGGACATCTTCAGGCCCGACGAGCTCGATGCGATCGGCACGTGCGCGGGCAGCACGTCGTCCATCTGGCGGTAAAGCGCGCGCTTCAGGTCGAGCCGCTCGGGGCCGTTCTCCTGCACGAAGTCGACGCCGTCCAGCGCGCGCACGAGATCGGCGTCGAACGACAGCCGCGCGGAAAGTTCGGCGGCCCGCTCGCCGAGGAAGGCGGCGAGCGCGTCGCGCAGCCGCGCGTCGGCTTGCGGCGCCGGGTCGGTCGCGACGACGTCGAAGCCTTGCGTCAGGTAGAAAGCGGCCCAGCTCGCGCCGATCACGCCGGCGCCGACGATCGCGATACGTCGAATGTCCATGGTTGTCCCGTGTGGTTGGTCTGCGGATATGTCGCGGCGATTGTCGCATCGAATCCCCTGCGCACGCGTCGACGCCGATTGCAAATTCCCTCTTGAAATGCGCGGCGGCGGCCACTAATTAAGCGTCGTCGGGCAGTGCCGCATGCAACGCACCGCCCCCGTTATCGACCCCGTGGAGCCACCCGTCGCGCCCGCCGCAGGCGTCGCGCCGTCACGTCTCCCGCGTTCCCTGTTCAGGAGGACCAACATGAGCGGTATCCATCACGGCTACGACTTGTTCGACGAATTCGCCCGCGTGCAGCGGCAGATGGCGAGCCTGCTCGGCGAACGGCCGTCCGGCATCCGTGCGGGGCGCGCCGGCGCGTTTCCCGCGCTCAACGTCGGCGCCACCGACGATGCGATCGAGATCGTCGCGTTCGCACCCGGCATGGCCGCGGCCGACTTCGACGTGTCGATCGACAAGGACCTGCTGACGATCAGCGGCGAGCGCAAACCGGCGCCGCGCACCGAAGGCGACGACGTGCGCACGTATGCGCAGGAGCGCTTTCACGGCGCGTTCCGCCGCGTGGTCGAACTGCCGCGCGACGCGGACCCCGAGCAGGTCAGCGCCCGCTACGAGAACGGCTGCCTGCTGATTCGCGTCGGTCGGCGCGAAGCATCGAAGCCGCGTGCGATCACCATTCAGTAATCTTCAGGATACCGACATGAACACGAACCCGACCCTGGCCGAACGCCACCCGAGCACCGTTCACGCTGCCGCCGCCGAAGCCGCGCGCCGGCCCGCGATCACCCCGTCCGTCGACATCGTCGAGGACGCGCGCGGCGTCATGCTGCGGGCCGACCTGCCCGGCGTGCCGCGCGAGAACCTCGACGTGAAGGTGCACGACACGACGCTGACGATCGAAGCCGCGACGCAACTCGACACGCCGGCCGACCTGCGCGTGCGACACGCGGAAGTGCGCGCGACGCGCTATGCACGGTCGTTCGTGCTGAGCGCCGATCTCGACACGTCGCGGATCGACGCGAACCTGCGCGACGGCGTGCTGACGCTGACGATCCCGCGCCGCGAGGAAACGCGCCCGCGCCGCATCGACGTGACGGCCGGCAATGCGTAAGGGTCGACGCGTGTGCTGACGCGACGCGCATGAAAATGCCCCGCTCCGGCGTGATGCCGGGCGGGGCTTTTTTGCATCGGGCCGTGCGCGCTCAAACGCACGGACTTCAGATTCAATCGAAATCGAACAGGTCGAACACCGACTTCTTGCGGCGCCGGCCGTCGTGCCGGTATCGATCGTCGTGCGAGCGGCCGTCGCGGCCCCAGCCGTCGTCGCGCTCGCGCGGCGCGTGCGCGTCGTGCTGCGCCGGCGCGGCGTCGCGGCGAGCCGGCGCGTCGCCGGTCTCGCGTGCGATCAGCTTGTCGAGCTCGCCGCGATCGAGCCACACGCCGCGGCAGGTCGGACAGTAGTCGATCTCGATCGACTGGCGCTCGGCCATCAGCAGGTCGGGCGTCTTGCAGACAGGACATTTCATCGCGTTTCTCCTTTCCGTGCGAATTTCATCCGGATTCCGTACGAGGCGCGCGAACCGGCCGCCGCGGCGGCCGGCATCCCGCGCGCCGGCTCAGTCGCGCGCCACGTGCGCCGCACGCTTCGCCTTCGCGCGCCGCGCCAGCATGTTCATGCCCTCGACGAACGCCGAGAACGCCATCGCCGCATAGATGTACCCCTTCGGCACGTGCGAACCGAACCCTTCGGCGATCAGCGTCATGCCGATCACGACCAGGAACGACAGCGCGAGCATCACGATCGTCGGGTTGCGGTCGATGAAACGCGCGAGCGGCTGCGCGGCGAACAGCATCACGCTCACGGCGACGATCACGGCGACGAACATGATCGGAACGTGCTCGGTCATGCCGATCGCGGTCACGATGCTGTCGATCGAGAACACGATGTCGAGCATCACGATCTGGCCGATCGCGGCCCACATCGTCAGGCCGGCCGCGCCGGCGGCGCCGCCCGCGCCGTCACCGTCGTGCGACACGTGGTGATGGATCTCGGTGGTCGCCTTCCACACGAGGAACAGGCCGCCCGACAGCAGGATCATGTCGCGCCACGAAAACGCATGATCGAACAGCGTGAACACGGGTTCGGTCAGGCTCGCGATCCACGCGACGCTACCGAGCAGCGCGAGGCGCATCACCAGCGCGAGCGCGATGCCGAGGCGCTGCGTGCGGGCGCGCTGCGCTTCGGGCAGCTTGTTGCTGAGGATGGAGATGAAGATCAGGTTGTCGATGCCGAGCACGACTTCCATCACGACGAGCGTCAGGAGCGCGGCCCAGACGGCGGGGTCGGTGGCAAGCGTCAGCAGGTAGTCCATGGGATGGGCCGATACGAAAGTGGAAAGCCCGATGATATGCCGCCCCGTACTTCGGAAAAATCAGCGAGAATCTGACTTTGAGTTCGGTTTTTTCGATATATCGCGCGCCGATGCTGAATTTTCGCCATCTGTACTATTTCTGGGTCGTCGTGAAGGAAGGCGGCTTCGCGCGCGCGGCCGGCCGGCTGGACATGGCCGTGCAGACGATCAGCGCGCAGGTGCGCGAGCTGGAGAAAGCGCTCGGCCACCAGTTGCTGCGCCCGGCCGGGCGCGGCGTCGCGATGACCGACGCCGGGCAGGCCGCCTTTGCGCGCGCGGAAATCATCTTCGAGATGGGCCGGCTAATCCCCGACGACGTGCGCGCGGCGGCCAGCCAGCCGACCGTGCGGCTCGCGGTCGGCCTCGCGGACGGCATCTCCAAGCTCGCCGCGCACGCAATCCTGGCCCCGGTGCTCGACACGCCCACGCTGCGGCTGCTGTGCCACGAAGGCGAGCACGACGCGCTGCTCGCGGAACTCGCGCTGCATCAGCTGGATCTCGTGCTGGCCGGCCAGGGTGCGCCGTCCGGGTCGAACCTGCGCGTGACGAGCGAGCGGCTCGTCGCGTCGCCGGTCGACTGGTACGGGCCCGCGGCGCTCGTCACGCCGGCCGCGCGGCAGCGCTTTCCGCACTGCCTGGCCGAGCTGCCGGTGCTGCTGCCGACTGCGCATTCGGCATTGCGCGCGCGTCTCGACCTGTGGCTGGAAAGCGCGCGGATCGTGCCGCGCGTGGCCGGCGAGTTCGAGGACAGCGCGCTGATGGCCGTGTTCGCGGCGCGCGGCCTCGGCGTGTTTCCGCTGAGCGAACTGGGCGCGAACGATGCGTCGCTGCTGCGCGGGCTCAGGCGACTCGGGCGCGCGGGCGACGTGACCGAGGAGATCCACGCGATCCGCTCGCGGCGCGGCGAACATCATCCGCTGACGGCGCAATTGCTGGCCGCGGCGCGCGGCGCGCCGGCCGACTGAAGCGAGCGCGACACCAAACGAAACTATAATGTCGCCCCGGCCATACGAGATGTGCGCCGCATCAATCCGGGCACTCCCCTTGCGCCGCCTCTCGCCGAGCCTTCTGAAAGACGCCATGCACAACCGATTTCGCCTGTTTTCCGTTTCGTGCGCGCTCGCGGCCGCGGCCGTGCTGGCGGCATGCTCGTCGCCGCCCAAGCCGATCTACCAGCAGGAACAGTTCGACGCGACCAGCAGCCCGTATGCGCATACGTTCCACTCGAAATCCGACGCGGCCTGCGAGGCCGCCCGGCGCGCGCTGCTGAGCCAGGGCTACGTGGTGTCGTCGTCGCGCAACGACGCGGTCGACGGCAGCAAGAATTTCCAGCCGAGCAACGACATGCACGTCGTGATCGAGTTTCACGTCGTGTGCGCGGACGCGACGGCGGACGGCGCGTCGAGCATCGCGTACGTGAACGCGGTGCAGGACCGCTATACGCTGAAGAAATCGAATACGTCGGCCAGCGTGGGCTTGAGCGTGTTCGGCTCGCTGTCGCTGCCGATCGGGTCGAGCGACGACGCGCTCGTCAAGACCGCGAGCGAGACGATTCCCGCCGGCGTGTTCTATGAACGCTTCTTCACGCTCGTCGACCATTTCCTGAAGATCGACCCGGCGCGCCGCGACCGCGCGACCGTGAAGGCCGCGGAGAAGGAGCCCGTCGCGCCGCTGCCCGAGCCCGCGCCGACGCCGCAGGGCGAACCGATGAAGATGACGACGCCGGTCGTGCCGACGCCGCCCGCGGCGCCGGTGCCGCTGTCGGCGACGGGTGTCGCGCCGGGGTCGGGCGCGAATGCCGTGCCGGCCGCGGCATCGGCCGTCGCGGCGCCGACGGCGGCGTCCGGGCCGGTGCCGGCTTCGGGGGCGGCACCCGCGGCCGCTTCTGCGCCTGCGCCTGCGCCTGCTTCGGCTGCCGGCCCGGCGCCTGCATCGACCCCGGCTCCCGCTTCGTCTGCTGCGCCAGCTTCGGCGCCTAAGCCGGTTTCCGGTCCGGCAACCGCGCCGGCACCTTCGTCGACCTCCGGTTCGACGGCCGCGCCGGTTTCCCCGCCCCTGGCTCTGTCGGAGCCGGCAACAGCCGCGGCCACCGCTACGCCGTCGTCGTCCTCGGCCGCGCCTTCGTCAGCGGCATCCACGCCCGCATCGGCATCGGCGCCGTCAAGCGCATCGCCTGCGCCGGCTACCGCCAACCCCGTCGCATCGTCCACGCCGTCCGGCGCGAGCGCACCCATCGCGAATTGATCGCGCTCCCGTATCGTCGCGCCCGGCCGCATGCGGCGCGGCGCGACGACTCGCCCCCCTTCCGCAACGTTCCTGAAGTCGTTTCCGCCCATCCGGCCGTGCGCCGACCGCGCATGGTCGCGCGGGATTGACGGTAAGGCAACGTCGACGCGTGGCGGTTCGCCATGCACGCGCCAGACCCGCCGTCACCGCGCGCGACAATCGCAAGCAATCCGCCGTCTCGCGAGTGCGCTGCTCACCCGCGCACTCGCCTACCGCAACGTCGCGCGCAGCGTCTGCAGATCCTCGGCGGTCGTGGCCACCCCGCCGCAGACGATCACGGCGATGTCCGCGGCCGACGCGAGCACCGGCACCGGCCGCTCCAGCGCGGCCAGCGCCGCGCCGCACGCGGGCTCGACGACGATCCTGTGTTCGTCGAGAAACCGCAGCGACGCCGCCACCGCGTCGGCGTCGGACACGACGACCGGATGGATCGCGTGGCGTGTCGCCCATTCGACCGCCGCGTCGCACGGCCGCTTCGCGCCGAGCGTCGTCGCGATGCTCGAGATGGCCGCCAGTTCGACCGGACGCCCCTGCGCGACCGAGCGCGCATAGCAGTCGGCGCCTTCCGTCTCGGCCGCGACGACCGGCACGTCGTGCCAGCCGTTGCGCGCCAGCCCTTCCAGCACGCCGCACAGCAGACCGCCGCCGCCCACAGCAAGCACGACCGCGTCGGGCTTCGGGCCGGCCGCCGCCATCTCGTCGATCATCGTCGCGTGGCCTTGCCACAGCACGCGATCGTCGAACGGATGCACGAACGCGTCGTGCGCGTCGAGCGCCGACTGCGCGAACGCGTTCGCCTCGGCCCAGCTCGCGCCGTGCACGACGAGTTCCGCGCCTTCGACGCGGATCAACTCGCGCGCCCGCGCCGACGTGCTTTCCGGCACGACGACGCGCACCGGCACGCCGAGCTCGCGGCCGCAGTACGCGACCGCGATGCCCGCGTTGCCGCCCGACGACGACACGAATCGCCGCGCACCGGCGGCGTGCCGCGCCTCGCAGACGGCGCCGATGCCGCGCAGCTTGAACGAACCCGACGGCTGCAGCGCCTCGAGCTTCAGCCGGATGGTCGTGCCGAGCCGGCGGGATGCGATCGGCGAGCGGATATAAGGAGTCGGGATATGAAGCGGCATGGGACGGAACGCAATGAGGACGGAGGAAACGCACACGACGCGCAACGACGCGCATTCGGCAATGACGGTCATCGTACGGCAGGCCCGCCATGCTTTCCAATACCATCGAATGGCGTTTGCTATGCTTCACAGGCATATCCACACATCAGACCCGACACCGCATGCGCCAGATCGAACTGCGTCACCTGCGCTACTTCGTCGCCGTCGCCCAGGCCGGCAGCGTGATGGCCGGCGCCCGTGCGGCCGGCATCGTCCAACCCGCGCTGTCGCGACAGATCCGCGAACTCGAGGACGCGATCGGCACGCCGCTGCTGATTCGTCGCGCGACGGGCGTCACGCTCACGGCGGCCGGCACGAGCTTCCTGCACGATGCGACCGGCCTGCTCGCGATGCTGCAGGACAGCCGCGAGCGCGCGCTGCGCAGCGCGGCCGGCCAGCTCGGCGAACTGCGGCTCGGCGCGCTGCCGAACTGCCTGCCGCTGCCGGTGGTCGCGAACGTCCTCAAGGCGTTTCGCGATGCGTGCCCGGACGTGAAACTGTCGATCGCGCCGATGCTGTCGGCCGAACAGGCGAGCGCGCTGATGCGCGGCCAGCTCGACGCCGGGATCATGGCGTGGCGTCGCGAGGAAGCGCCGCACCTGACGGGCGTGCGGCTGCTGAGCGACCGCTTCGTGCTCGCGATGCCCGCGCCGCCGGGCGGCCGCTTCGTCGCGCCGCGCACGCTGGCCGACGTCGCGAACGAGCCGTTCGTCTGGTTCGATGCGCAGCGCTCCGCCGCGCACCACCGGTTCCTGATGACGCAGTGCGAGCAGGCCGGCTTCACGCCGCGCATCGCGCAGGTCGGCAGCGACATCCCGACGCTGATCGGCCTCGTCGCGGCCGGCATGGGCTGCGCGTTCGTGCCGGAAAGCGCGTCGCCGACCTGCCCGCGCACGGTCCGGCTCGTCGCGCTCGACGCGCTCGCGAGCCGCTTCGACATCGAGTTCGTGTTCGACGGCGCGGCGGCGGCCCCGTCGCCCGTCGTCGCGCGGTTTCTCGCGGCGGTCCGCGACGCGGCCGGCGAACCGGGCTGAACGTACGCCGGATGCCTCGCCGCGCGATCGGGCGATGCAACTTGCAGCGCCGGCCGCTGGACGGAATCGCCCTCCGCGATCTCGCCGTTTTCGCCGTTTTCGCTGTTTTTGAGCACTGAACGACGCCGCCGTGCCACCGAAAAATCTTTCAGAACGCCGACGGACGGCGTCACGACGCCGCTATTTTCAAATTGACACCAAAAACGGCCGTTTAACGCCGATTCGAATCGTCCTGGCCCGAAATATACTGCCCGCGCATCCAATTCCTCGTGCCAAAGAGAGGATGCGTTTCCGCCCCGGCCACGGACCCCCTGTGGTCGGGGCTTTTTTCCTGTTGCGCGTCGAGTCACGCCCCACACACGCCGCATTATTGACATGAAATCAAGATAATTTCGTCCGGATGCGGCTTTTTCCGCAAAAGTAATGCAGGCACACTTCGGGCTGTCCTCAATGGCTTCGTGCCGTTGTCCCCCGCTTACAGGAGCCCGCCGCGTGAACCCCACGACTTCCTCTCCGTCCCGTCCGGGCGGCAGCGCCGCGCTGCCGCTGCTGGCGCTCGCCGCCGGCGCGTTCGGCATCGGCACCACCGAGTTCTCGCCGATGGGCCTGCTGCCCGTGATCGCCGACGGCGTGCACGTGTCGATTCCGCAAGCCGGCATGCTGATCAGCGCATATGCGATCGGCGTGATGGTCGGCGCGCCGCTGATGACGCTGCTGCTCGCGCGCTGGTCGCGCCGCTCCGCGCTGATCGCGCTGATGTCGATCTTCACGATCGGCAACCTGCTGTCGGCCGCCGCACCGGACTACACGACGCTGCTGCTCGCCCGCCTCGTGACGAGCCTCAACCACGGCGCGTTCTTCGGGCTCGGCTCGGTGGTCGCGGCGAGCCTCGTGCCGCGCGACAAGCAGGCCAGCGCGGTCGCGACGATGTTCATGGGGCTGACGATCGCGAACGTCGGCGGCGTGCCGGCCGCGACTTGGCTCGGCCAGATGATCGGCTGGCGCATGTCGTTCGCGGCGACCGCGGGCCTCGGCCTGGTCGCGATCGCCGGCCTGTTCGCCGCGCTGCCGAAGGGCGAAGCCGGCAAGATGCCGGACCTGCGCGCCGAACTCTCCGTGCTCACGCGCCCGGTCGTGCTCGGCGCGCTCGCGACGACGGTGCTCGGCGCCGGCGCGATGTTCACGCTCTATACGTACGTCGCGCCAACGCTCGCCCACCTGACGGGCGCCACGCCCGGCTTCGTGACCGCGATGCTCGTGCTGATCGGCGTCGGCTTCTCGATCGGCAACATCGCGGGCGGGCGCCTCGCCGACCGCTCGCTCGACGGCACGCTGATCGGCTTCCTGTTGCTGCTGATCGCGACGATGGCCGCGTTCCCGCTGCTCGCCGCGACCCACGCGGGCGCCGCCGTCACGCTGCTGGTCTGGGGGATCGCGACGTTCGCGGTCGTGCCGCCGCTGCAGATGCGCGTGATGCGCGCGGCCCATGAAGCGCCGGGCCTCGCGTCGGCCGTCAACATCGGCGCGTTCAACCTCGGCAACGCGGTCGGCGCCGCCGCCGGCGGTGCGGCGATCTCGGCCGGGTTCGGCTACGCGGCGGTGCCGCTCGTCGGCGCGCTGATCGCCGCCGCCGGGCTCGCCCTCGTCATGCTGCAGGTCACGCAGCGCCGCCGCTCGCCGGCCACCGCGAATTCGTAAGCGCGGGGAAGCCCGGACTACCGGGAACCGTCCGCACGCATTTTTACGGCCGCGCCATGCGGCCGTTGTCGTTTCCGGCGCGCGGTCCGGTTCCGACGGCCCGATCAGCGTCCCGCGGCAAACCCGCCGAAGAACGCGCGCGCGTTCGCCTCGAGACTCTCGAGGTGATAGCCGCCTTCCTGCACGATCACCGTCGGCAACCCGAGCGCGCCGATCGCGCGGCCGAGCCGGCCGAACCCGTCGGTCGTGACCGCGACCTGCGATTGCGGATCGTCCTTGTAGATGTCGAAGCCGAGCGCGAGCACGAGCGCATCGGGCTGGAACCGCGCGAGCGCGCGCAGCGCGTCGTCGAGCCGCGCGAAGAACGTCGACTCCGGCGCGCCGTGCGGCATCGGCAGGTTGAGGTTGAAGCCGTCGCCGGCGCCCGCGCCCGTCTCTTCCTCGTAGCCCGCGACGACCGGGTAGAAGTTGGTCGGGTCGCCGTGAATCGATACGTACAGCACATCGTCGCGGCCGTAGAAAATCTCCTGCACGCCCTGCCCGTGATGCATGTCGGTATCGAGGATCGCGACGCGGCGATGGCGGCCGAGCAGCGCCTGCGCGGCGATCGCCGCATTGTTCAGGTAGCAGAAGCCGCCGGCCGCGTCGCGGCGCGCATGATGGCCGGGCGGCCGGCACAGCGCGTAGGCTTCGCGTGCGCCGTCGTTGACGTCGGCCGCCGCGGCCAGCGCGCCCTGCGCGGACCAGTACGCCGCGCGCCACGTGTTCGCGCCGACCGGGCAACTGCCGTCGGCGAGATAGCGCGCGGCTTTCGCGAGCACGCCGCGCAACGGGTTCGGATCGCGCACGAACACGTTCGACATCACTTCGTCGCCCCAGTCGTCGGGCATCTGCTTCCAGTCGCGGTGCGCGTCCTCGAGAAAGCGCAGGTAGTTCATGTCGTGCACGGCCGCGATCGGCGCGGTGCCGCGGTCGGTCGGCTCGCGCACGTCGAAGTCGAGCGACCGGACGGCCGCGACGAGCCGCGCCGCGCGCTCGGGCACTTCCTGCGGTTCGCGCATCTGGCCGCGCGACAGGTAGCTGCGCGGATGGTGCAGCAGTTGTTCGGGATGGAAATAGGTTTTCATCGTAGTCCTCGTCGATTAGCCGGATCAGGCGCCGTGCGCGGCGGCCGCCGCGTCGATGCGCGCCGCGATGCCCGCGCGCGCGAGCACCGCATGGAGCAGCACGTTCGCGCCGCGCGTCACGTCGTCGGGCAACGCATCCTCGGCTTCGTTGTGCGACAGGCCGTCGACGCACGGAATGAACACCATCGCGGTCGGGAAACGACGCGCGAGCAGGATCGCATCGTGGCCGGCGCCGCTCACGATCCGCTCGTGCGTGTAGCCGAACGCAGCCGCGGCCTGCGCCACCAGCCCCACGCAATCGCGATCGAACCGCGTCGCCGGGCTGCGCCAGCAGGTGTCGATCGCCACTTGCACGCCGCGCGCGGCGGCGATGCGGGCGCACGCCTCGCGCAGGTCGCGCTCCATCGCATCGACTTCGGCATCGTCGTGATGACGCAGGTCGACCGTGAACGTCAGCTCGCCGGCAATCGTGTTGCGCGATGCGTGGCGGATGCCGACCTGCCCGATCGTCGCGAGCCCGCGCGGTGCATAAGCGGCGACGATCCGTTCGAGTTCGAGCGCGATCTGCGCACTCGCGAAATACGCGTCCTTGCGATACGGCATCGGCGTCGTGCCGGCGTGCGCGGCCACGCCCGTCACCGTCACGTCGAGCCAGCGGATCGCCTGCCCGCCCGTGACGATGCCGATCGTCGTGCCGTTCGCCTCGAGCACGGGCCCTTGTTCGATATGCGCCTCGAAATACGCGTCGACCGCACCGCCCGCTGCGCGCGTGCCGCGATAGCCGCATGCGTCGAGCGCCGCACCGAGCGTGACACCGTCGGCGTCCCGCTTCGCGAGCGCGTCGTCGAGCGGCAGCGCGCCGGTGAACACGGCCGACCCGAGCATCGCCGGCGCGAAGCGCGCGCCTTCCTCGTTGGTCCACGACACGATCTCGAGCGGCTTGTCGGTCGCGATGCCCGCGTCGTTCAGCGTGCGCACGAGTTCGAGCGCGGCGAGCACGCCGTAGACGCCGTCGAAGCGGCCGCCTTCGGGCTGCGTGTCGAGATGGCTGCCGATCAGCACGGGAGCCGCCTGCGCATCGGCGCCGTCGCGACGCGCGAACAGGTTGCCGACCGCATCGACGCTCACCGTCAGCCCCGCGTCGCGGCACCATTGCGCGAACAGGTCGCGCCCGCGCCGGTCGTCATCGGTGAGCGCGACACGCCGCACGCCGCCGCGCGGCGTCGCGCCGACGCGCGCCATGTCGGCCAGGCTCTGCCACAGGCGGGCGCCGTCGATTTCCAGCAGGTCGTTCATTGGGATTCCGGATCGATTCGTTCGTTGAGGTTCAATGCGAGCCGAGCGCTTCGGCGGCGGCCGGCTGCGCGGCGCGGCGCGCGTCGAGCGCGACGATGCAGAGCAGCGAGATGCCGGCGAGACACGTGTAGAACACCGCGAGCGGCCACCACTGGCCCGTGAAGCGATGCGCGAGCCACGTGCCGACGAGCGGCGTCAGGCCGCCCGCGATCGCGCCGCAAATCTGGTAAGCGAGCGAGATCGCCGAATAGCGCACGTGGGCGGGAAACACGTCGCTGACGAAGCCCGCGATCACCGAATAGAAGCCGGCCATGCAGACGACGGCGAGCGCGATGCCGGCGATCAGCGACGCCGACGTGCCGCCCTGCACGAGCATGAACATCGGATACGGCGACAGCATCGCGAGCAGCGCCGCGAGCTTCAGGAAGCGTGCGCCGCCGATGCGCTCGGCGATCCACGCGGCGAGCGGCTGCGCGAAGAACTGGATGATCGCGACCGCGAACAGGCTGTCGAGGATCAGCGAGCGCGACACGCCGACGTACTGCGTCGTGTACGCAATCATGAACGTGTTCGTGAAATAGACGCCCGCGATGCCGATCGTGTTCGCGCCGATGCAGAGCAGCACGAGCCCCGACGCGGAACGGAACACTTCCGCGACCGGCAGCTTCACCGTGCGGTTCGCTTCCTTGACCCGCGCGAACTCCGGCGACTCGTTCACGCCGAGCCGGATCAGGATGCCGACCACGAGCAGCACCGAACTCGCGAGAAACGGCAGGCGCCAGCCCCACGCGAGGAAGTCGGCCTTGTCCATCGACGTGACCGCGCGGAATGCGATCAGCGACAGGATCAGCCCGGCCGGGCTGCCGAGCTGCGCGAACGATGCGAAAAACGTGCGGCGCCCCTGCGGCGCATGCTCGCCCGCCATCAGCACCGCGCCGCCCCATTCGCCGCCGACCGCGATCCCCTGCACGACCCGCAGCGCGACGAGCAGCACCGGCGCGAGGACGCCGACCTTCGAATAGGCGGGCAGCAGCCCGACGCAGACGGTCGCGACGCCCATCATCATCAACGTCGTCATCAGCGCCTTCTTTCGGCCGATGCGGTCGCCGAGATGGCCGAAGATCACGCCGCCGAGCGGACGCGCGAAGAAGCCGACCGCGAACGTCGCGAACGACGCCATCGTGCTGACGAACGGGTCGTGCGACGGGAAATAGAGTTCGCCGAACACGAGCGCGGCCGCGGTCGCGTAGATGTAGAAGTCGTACCACTCGATCATCGTGCCGATGAACGCGGCCGTCGCGGCGCGTGCCGGCTGGCGGGCGGAAGGAAGGGACTGAGTCATGCGGGCTCCTGACGCGCGCCGCGGCGGAGCGGCACGCACTATCGTGAGGACGGCCGTCTGTCGCGGCCTCGCGCCGCACGCTGCGGCGCCCCTCCTTTATCGGTGGCCGCAAATCATTAGTCAAATTTCAAGTTATTATTCTCTATATAAATTCAACTAATGCCTGCCGCCGCCTGCCCGGAGACCCGATGCGCCCCGACCTCGCCCCGTTCCTCAACGATCGCCTCGACTGGAACCTGCTGCGCACCTATCTGGTGATCATGCAGGAGCGCAGCGTGAGCCGCGCGGCCGCGCGCCTGCACGTCACGCAGCCGGCCGTGAGCCAGGCGCTGCGGCGGCTCGAGGAGACGCTCGAGCGCCGGCTGATCGAGCGGCGCGGCGCGCACTTCGCGCCGACGCCGGCCGGCGAAGCCGTGTACCGGATCGCGAGCGACATCTACGGCGGCATCTCGCGCCTCGAAACCGAAATCGACGACAGCACCGCCGACCTGACCGGCTCGATCCGGCTGCTGACGGTGAGCCGCATCGAATCGCCCGTCTACGACGAATTCCTCGCGGATTTCCATCGCGCGTATCCGCGTATCGATCTGCAGATCGAAGTGATGCGTTCGTCGGACATCCTGTCGTCGCTGCTGCAGAAGACGGCCACGGCCGGGCTCGGCCTGTGCCGCACGCCGCACGACAAGCTGGAGATGCGCTGCTTCCTGCGCCAGCGCTATGCGATCTACTGCGGCCGCCATCACCGGCTGTTCGGGCAGACGCAATTGCGGATGGACGATCTGCTCGCGGAGAATTTCGTGTCGTTCACGAGCGACCAGATCGGCGACAGCCTGTCGCCGCTCACCGTGTTTCGCGACCAGAAGGGCTTCACGGGGCGCATCGTCGCGTCGTCGCCGAGCCTCGACGAAGTGCGGCGGCTGATCTTCGCGGGCTATGGCATCGGCTGCCTGCCCGAGCACATCGTACGTGACGACATCGCGCAGCAACGGCTGTGGCGGTTGCCGCCCGACGATGGGCTCGTCGATGTCGACGTGTTCCTGCTGTGGCATCGCGACCGCAAGATGAATGCGGCGGAGCATGCGTTTCTCGACGCGATGGAGCGCTGCATGCAGCGCTACTCGCTCGCGGAGCGGCTGGGGAAATGATGACGCGGGTGCGCCCGGTGTACGCGCCCGGTGTACGCGCCCGGTGTACGCGCCCGGTGTACGCGCCCGGTGTACGCGCCCGGTGTACGCGCCGGGCACACGCGGCCCGGCGCATTGCGTGCGTCAGAAGCGATGCACGATGCCGAGTTGCACGCCGCGCGCATTCGCGCCCGGGTACGCGAGCGGCAGGCCGGGGTTCGCCGCGCCGGCAAGCGTGTAGTCGGCCTGGTTGCGGTTGCGCAGGTACGACAGCGCGCCGTAGAAGCTCGTGCGCTTCGACAGGTCGTACTCGTACATCAGTCCGAGCTGGTCCGCGTTATTGCGTTGCGACGACTGGTCGTGCAGGTACGCGTAGCCGAGCGCGATAGCGTTCGCCGGGTTGATCTGATATTTGACCGACAGCCCGTACACGCGCGAATCGATTCCGAGGTCGGCCCACTTCACCGCGGAGAACCCGCCATACACGGTGGCCTTGCCGATTGCGTACGATGCGCCGGCCATGATCGTGCGATCCGTCGTGGTCGCCGCGGCGTTCTTCAACCACTGGCCCGCGACGAATGCGCCGAACGGGCCGTGTTCGTAGGTCAGGTCGAACTGCCGGCTGGAGCCGGCCGAGCGCACGCCGCCCGCGTCGCCGAACCCGAAGTACAGCCCGCCCTGGAAACCGGCTATCTCCGGGCTCTGGTACGACAGCGTATTGCTCGTGCGGAATGCGAACACGGTCAGGTTGTCCATGCCGGAGGCCTGCGTGACGCCGCCGAACGCATCCTGCCCGCCCTGGTCGTTGAACAGCGGCGAATTCTGCCGGCCCGCGCGCACCTTGCCCCACTGCCCCGCGATGCCGACCCACGCCTGCCGGTTGAACATCGTGCCGGCGCTCGCGAGCGAGCCGTCGTTCGGGTTGAAGCCGTTTTCCAGCGCGAACTCGATCTTCTGGCCGCCGCCGATCTCTTCGCCGCCCTTCAGCCCGAACCGGCTGCCCCACTGGCCGCCCGAGTTGATCGCGGCCGTATAGCCGTTGCCCGTGTTCACGTATTGCGCGAATTCGTCGATCACGCCGTACAGCGTGACGCCGTCCTGCGCGAGCGCGGCGTCCGAACCGGCGACGCAAGCGGCCGCGACGGCCATCCGAAGACCGGCATGCACCGGTCGCGCCCAGGAACGATGTCCTCGTGCGTTCATTTTATTAGTCCTGCTATTCAATGAAAGGAGAATGGAACGACGCCAGGCACGATGGTCCACCATGCCGGCATCGCGGATAACGAAGAGGATGTGCGGTGCGGTTGCCGGTCGCGCCGGTTCGGCGCGTCGGGCCCCTCAGGCCGGCGGCAGACCGGCCCGACGAACGACGTGATACGTCGGTGTCAGACCTCGCCGCGTTCGAGCGGCAGGATCAGGCGTTCGGGAATGCTGCGTCGCGACGCGCGGGCGCCGACGTAATACAGCACGGCCGGCACGACGAGGCCGAGGATCCACGAGATGTCGGTGCCGCCGAGCGCATCGACGAGCGGCCCCGTGTAGATGTGCGTCGACATGAACGGCAGTTGCACCAGGATGCCGACCACGTAGATCGTGATCGCCATCACGTTCCAGCGACCGTAGCGGCCGTCGGGATCGGACAGCGCCGGCACGTCGTAGCGCGAACGCGTGAAGCAGTAGTAATCGACCAGGTTGATCGCGCTCCACGGCGTGAAGAACGCGAGCAGGAACAGGATGAACGCGGTGAATTCCTTCAGGAACGAATGACGGCCCGCGAGCGCGATCAGCGTCGATACGCAGATCATCCCGAAGATGTACACGAGGCGGCTCTTCGACGATACCGCGCCCTTGCCGCGAAAGCCGCTGACGATCGTCGCCATCGACATGAAGCTGCCGTACGCGTTGAGCGCAGTCACCGTGACCTTGCCGAACGCGATGCTGAAGTACAGCAGCGCGGCCACGGCGCCCGTCGAGCCGAGGCCGACGATGTACGACACCTCATGGTGCGCGAACTGGCTGCCGGCCAGCGCGGCCGCGAACACGCCGAACACCATCGCCGCCTGCGCGCCAATTACCGAACCGAGGCCGACCGCGAGAAACGTCGCCACCGACGACGTCGAACGCGGCAGGTAGCGCGAATAGTCGGCCACGTACGGGCCGAACGCGATCTGCCACGACGCGGACAGCGACATCGCGAGCAGGAAGCTCGCGAGCGAGAAATGCTTGTTCGCGAGCAGCGCGCCGACGTCGTGGTTCGCGAACAGCTGCGCGAACATGTAGACGAACGCGACGATGCCGACCACGCTCGCGATCCGGCCGACGAAGTGGATCGCGCGATAGCCGAACACGGTCAGCACGACGATCACGGCCGCGAACAGCAGGATGCCGGCCGCGTCGTCGACGTGCAGCAGTTGCGCGACGGCCTGCCCGGCCAGCACCGAGCCGCTCGCGGAAAAGCCGATGTACATCAGGCACACGAGCACGATCGGGATCATCGCGCCATACACGCCGAACTGCACGCGGCTCGAGATCATCTGCGGCAGCCCGAGCTGCGGCCCCTGCGCGCCGTGCAGCGCCATCACCGCGCCGCCGACGAGCTGGCCGAGCAGCAGCGCGACCAGCGACCAGAACACGTCGCCGCCGAGCACGACCGCGAGCGCGCCCGTGACGATGGCCGTGATCTGCATGTTCGCCGACAGCCACAGCGTGAACTGGCTCAGCAGGCCGCCGTGGCGCTCGGCGTCGGGAATGAAGTCGATCGAGCGTACCTCGATCAGTCCGCCGGCTTTTCCACTGGAATTCGTTGACACGGGTCAATCTCCAAAATACTCAGGACCACACAGGGTTTGAACAGGACGGGAAGCTGCGAGCCGCCCTTTCGGCTCGACGGATGCGGGGCGCCGTGGATCGCCGGCATGCGCCACGCACGCACGGTCTGCACGCTGGCGCGCAAGCGGCACGACGTGTGCCGACATTGCCAGCGGATGATCTTGTATATACAACTTGCGAGATATCGGTGATTACCCGGAATCAATCGATTTTCGAAATCGTCCGAGAGATCCGTGCACGTCCGGGCGATTTCGCCGCAAGTCTGGCGTTGGAAAAATGAAAGGTCAGGCGCTGGATGAAATGACTGCCGGGATGGACATCGTGCACGCCGCGCTCGCCGAGCAGTTCGGCACGCTCGACGGAAACGCAGACGAATGGCCGGACGGGCGCACCCGCCCGCGCCGTATCAGACCAGTTGGTCGGATGCGACGACCTGCACGCCCGGCCGTGCGTCGATCGCCGCGTCGAGCAACGCGCGCGCAATCCGCGACGCGGGATTCACGCGCCACTTCGCCGGCAGCACCGGCGCGGCGGCGCTCAGCGCGAACGCGAACAGCCGCTCGCCGAACCGGAACTCGTCGCGGCTGCCGCCGATCAGGCCCGGCCGCACGTAAGTGAGCGAATCGAACCCGACGCCGGCGAGCGCCTGCTCGACCTCGCCCTTCACGCGGTTGTAGAAGATGCGCGACGCAGCATCGGCGCCGAGTGCGGAATTCAGCACGTAGGTCGACGTGCCGTGCCGGTGCGCGAGCCGCGCGACCGCGAGCGGATAGTCGTGATCGACGCGCCGGAAGGCCGCCTGCGAGCCGGCGGCCCGCATCGTGGTGCCGAGCGTGCAGATCACGGCATCCGCGTGCCACCAATCGCCCGTGTCGGGCAGATGGTCGAAATCGACCTCCAGTGCGCGCATCTTCGGATGCGGCGTCAACGGCCGGCGCGCGAGGACGATCACCTGGTCGACCCGCGCATCGGCCAGCGCGACGTCGAGAACGTGGCGCCCGACGAGTCCGGTCGCGCCGACGAGCAGCAGTTTCATGTCTCGTGCTTCCGTGTGGAGCCTGCGTTGGCGGACCCGAAGCGGCCCGGTTTCCGGCTATCGACATGATCGTCGGCTGACGCGGCGCCGACAACCCTCCGCTCGTCTCGAAAAATTACGGCGCTGTCGGGTGCGGTCCCGCGCGACCGAATGTCGACTGAAACAACATGACGTTCATCAGACGCCGCAAGCGCCGCCGATACGTGCGTGACGTACCGGCGGCGCCCCGTCAGGCAATTGCGTCAGACATGCAGCGCATGTCCGAGCGCGCGCAACGCCGCTTCCTGCAGCGCCTCGCCGAGCGTCGGATGCGCGTGAATCGTGTCGCCGATGTCCTCCAGCCGCGCGCCCATCTCCAGCGACTGCGAGAACGCCGCGGCCAGCTCCGACACCCCGCGCCCGACCGCCTGCCAGCCGACGATCAGGTGATTGTCGCGCCGCGCGACGACGCGCACGAACCCGTCGGTCGCCTGCAACGTCATCGCCCGCCCGTTCGCGGCGAACGGGAACGACGCGCTCAGGCAATCGACGCCAGCCGTGTGTGCATCGTCCGGCGACCAGCCGGCCGTCACGATCTCGGGATCGGTGAAGCACACGGCCGGGATCGACGCGGGCGTGAATTCGCGACGCCGGCCCGCGATCAGCTCGGCCACCATCTCGCCTTGCGCCATCGCGCGATGCGCGAGCATCGGCTCGCCCGCGACGTCGCCGATCGCCCAGACATTGCGCATCGACGTGCGGCATTCGTCGTCGATCCGCAGCGCGCGGCCGTTGCGATCGAGCATCAGCGTCTCGAGCCCGAACCCGTCGACGCGCGGCCGACGGCCCACGGCGACCAGCACGCGGTCGGCCGGCAACGTCTGCTCGGCGCCATCGGCTGCCTGCACGCGCACCGCACCGTGCGCGTCCAGCCCGAGCACCTTGTGGCCGAGCCACAGCCGCACGCCGAGCCGCGCGAGCGAGTCGGCCACCGGCCGCACGAGTTCGGCATCGTACGCAGGCAGCACGCGCTCGGCCGCTTCGACGACGCTGACGTCGACGCCGAGCTTCCGATAGACGGTCCCGAGTTCGAGCCCGATATAGCCGGCCCCGACGACGACCAGCCGCTTCGGCAGCATCGCGGGCGACAGCGCGTCGGTGGACGACACGACGTGCCCGCCGAACGGCATCGACGGCAGCTCGACCGGTTCGGAACCGGTCGCGAGCAGCAGGTGTTCGCAACCGATCCGCACCGTATGGCCGCCGCCGACGACTTCGACGGTCTTGCCGTCGATCACGCGCGCTTCGCCGTGCAGCACGCGCACGCCGTTCTTCTTGAGCAGCGTGCCGACGCCGCGCGTCAGACGATCGACGATGCCATCCTTCCATGCGACGCTTCTCGCGATGTCGATCTCGGGCGTGCGCACGCGGATGCCGAGCGCGCCTTCGCCGGCATGACCGCACGCCTGTTCGAACGCGTCGGCCACGTGGATCAGCGCCTTCGACGGAATGCAGCCGATGTTCAGGCAGGTGCCGCCGAGCCGGTCGCGTTCGACGAGCACGGTCGGAATGCCGAGCTGGCCCGCGCGGATCGCGGCGACGTAGCCGCCCGGGCCGCCGCCGATGACGAGCAGTGTGGTGTGTTCGTTCTTCATCGGCTCACTCCACGAACAGCAGCGCCGGGCGTTCGAGCACCGCGCGCACGGCCTGGATGAATTCGGCCGCGTCCGCGCCGTCGACGACGCGATGATCGAACGACGACGACAGGTTCATCATCTTGCGCGCGACGATCGCGCCGTCGCGGATCATCGGCCGCTCGACGATCCGGTTCACGCCGACGATGCCCACTTCCGGATGATTGATCACGGGCGTCGACACGATGCCGCCGAGCGCGCCGAGGCTCGAGATCGTGATCGTCGATCCGCTCAGCTCGTCGCGGTGCGCGCGGTTCGCGCGCACCGCGTCGGCGAGCCGCGCGATTTCGGCGGAGATCGACCACACGTCGCGCGCTTCCGCATGACGCAGCACGGGCACCGTAAGGCCGCCGTCCGTCTGCGTCGCGACGCCCATGTGCACCGCGCCGTAGCGCGTGACGACGCCCGCTTCGTCGTCGAAGCGCGCGTTGATCTGCGGGAAGTCGCGCAGCGCGATCACCATCGCGCGGATCAGCAGCGGCAACGGCGTGAGCTTGCCGCGCGTGTCGCCGTGGCGGCGGTTCAGTTCCGTGCGCAACGATTCGAGTTCGGTCACGTCGATTTCCTCGACGTAGCTGAAGTGCGGAATGCGGCGCTTCGCTTCCTGCATCTTGCGCGCGATCGCGCGCCGCAAGCCGATCACCGGCACGTCGGTTTCGTCGTGGCGTTCGTTGTAACCGCGCGGTTGCGCCCCTCGCGCCGAACCGCCGCCGGTGCGCGCATACGCATCGAGATCCTCATGCAGGATCCGCCCGGCTTCGCCGGTGCCGCGCACGTAGCGCAACTCGATGCCCATGTCCCATGCACGCTGGCGCACGGCCGGCGACGCGAGCGGCCGTTCGCCCGGCGCAAGCGCCGCGCGCGGCTGCGCGGCCGGTTCGTCGCGGCGCGGTTTCGCCGGTGCGCGATGCGCGGCGGGCTGCACCGGCGGCTCGGCCGGCACGTCCGCCACCGGCTTCGCCGGCGCCGCCGCCGCGACCGGTGCGGTTGCTACCTTTGCTTCCCGCACCGGTGCCGCGGCCTTCAGGTTGCCGTCGCCTTCGACTTCCAGCCGAATCAGCTCGCTGCCGACCGCCATCATCTCGCCGATCCGGCCGCCCAGTTCGATCACCTTGCCCGTCACCGGCGACGGAATCTCGACCGCCGCCTTGTCGGTCATCACGTCGGCGAGCGGCTGGTCTTCGTTGATCGTCTGCCCGACTTCCACATGCCAGGCCACCAGCTCGACCTCGGCGATCCCTTCGCCGATATCCGGCATCTTGATGACATGAATCCCCATCTCACGCCTCCATCACGCGTCGCAACGCTTCACCGACCCGGGTGGGCCCCGGAAAGTACGCCCATTCCTGCGCATGCGGATACGGGGTGTCCCAGCCCGTCGTGCGCTCGACCGGCGCTTCGAGGTGGTAGAAGCAGTGTTCCTGGACCAGCGACACGAGCTCCGCGCCATAGCCGCAGGTGCGCGTCGCCTCGTGCACCACGACGCAACGCCCGGTCTTGCGCACCGACGCGACGACCGTGTCGAGATCGAGCGGCCACAGCGTGCGCAGATCGATCACTTCCGCGTCGATGCCCGTCTCCTCGGCCGCGGCGAGCGACACGTGCACCGTCGTGCCGTACGTCAGCACCGTCACGTCGTTGCCGGGCCGCACGACGGCGGCCGTATCGAGCGGCACCGTGTAGTAGCCTTCCGGCACCGCGCTCGCCGGATGCTTGAGCCACGACGTGACGGGCCGTTCGTGATGGCCGTCGAACGGCCCGTTGTACAGCCGTTTCGGTTCGAGGAAGATCACCGGATCGTCGTTCTCGATCGACGCGATCAGCAGCCCTTTCGCGTCGTACGGATTCGACGGCATCACCGTGCGCAGCCCGCACACCTGCGTAAACATCGCTTCCGGGCTCTGGCTGTGCGTCTGCCCGCCGTAGATGCCGCCGCCGCACGGCATCCGGATCGTCATCGGCGCGGTGAACTGGCCGGCCGAGCGATAGCGCAGCCGCGCGCCTTCCGACACGATCTGGTCGGATGCCGGGTAGAAATAGTCGGCGAACTGGATCTCGCAGACGGGCCGCAATCCGTACGCGCCCATCCCGACCGCCGCGCCGACGATCCCGCCTTCTGAGATCGGCGCATCGAACACGCGCGATTTCCCGTATTTGTTCTGCAGTCCTTCGGTACAGCGGAACACGCCGCCGAAATAGCCGACGTCCTGCCCGAACACGACCACATCGCTGTCGCGCCCGAGCATCACGTCCATCGCGGAGCGCAGCGCCTGGATCATCGTCATCGGCTGCGTGGCCGTCCCTGTCTCGTGTTGCGCCATGATCACGCTCCCAGTTCCTGGCGCTGACGGCGCAGGTGCGCGGGCAGCTCCTTGTAGACGTCGTCGAACATCGAGGCCGGCGACGGAATCCGGTCGTCGGCCAGCGTCCCGTATTTCTCCGCTTCCTTCTGCGCGGCGATCACCTCGGCCTCGAGCTCGGCCGTCAACGCGTCGTGCGCGCTGTCCGACCAGATGCCCTTCACGATCAGGTGACGCTTGAAGCGCTCGATCGGATCCCCGAGCGGGAAATGGGACCAGTCGTCGCTCGGCCGGTACTTGGTCGGATCGTCCGACGTCGAATGCGCGCCCGCACGGTAGGTCACCCACTCGATCAGCGTCGGGCCGAGGTTGCGACGCGCGCGTTCGGCGGCCCAGCTGGAGGCCGCGTAGATCGCGAGGAAGTCGTTGCCGTCGACGCGCAGCGACGCGATCCCGCAGCCGACGCCGCGCCCGGCGAACGTCGTGCCCTCGCCGCCCGCGATCGCCTGGAACGTCGAGATCGCCCACTGGTTGTTGACCACGTTCAGCACGACCGGCGCGCGGTACACGTGCGCGAACGTGAGCGCGGTGTGAAAATCGGCTTCGGCCGTCGCGCCGTCGCCGATCCACGCGGACGCGATCTTCGTGTCGCCCTTGATCGCCGACGCCATCGCCCAGCCAACCGCCTGGATGAACTGCGTCGCGAGGTTGCCGGAAATGGAGAAGAAGCCGGCTTCGCGGTCCGAGTACATCACCGGAAGCTGGCGCCCCTTCAGCGGATCGCCTTCGTTCGACATCAGCTGGCAGATCATCCGCTCGAGCGGCACGTCGCGCGCGATCAGGATGCTTTGCTGCCGGTAGGTCGGAAAGCACATGTCGCCGTCGCGCAGCGCCATCGCGTGCGCGGTGCCGATCGCCTCTTCGCCGAGGCTCAACATGTAAAAGGAGATTTTCTTCTGACGCTGCGCGATCATCATGCGCGCGTCGAAAATGCGGGTCTTGAGCATCGCGCGCAGCCCGGCGATCAGCCGTGCATCGTCGAGATCGGGGGCCCACGGGCCGACGGCCTTGCCGCTGTCGTCGAGCACGCGCACGAGGCTGCGGGCGAGATTGGCGGTGTCTGCCGCGGCAACGTCGATCGGCGGGCGGCGGACGGCGCCGGCCGGCGATAGATGCAGGTAGGAAAAGTCCGTCTTGCAGCCCGGGCGCCCGGTGGGCTCCGGCACATGCAGACGCAATGGCTCTGACAGGCTCATCGTGTCGTCTCCACGCTCGATTGT
This sequence comes from Burkholderia sp. CpTa8-5, assembly GCF_017815045.1. Lineage (NCBI taxonomy): Bacteria > Pseudomonadati > Pseudomonadota > Betaproteobacteria > Burkholderiales > Burkholderiaceae > Burkholderia > Burkholderia sp. CpTa8-5. The sequence continues at coordinate 63,792 of NZ_JAGIQD010000018.1, read as the reverse complement.
GTCTCACGCTGTTTGGGAACGCGCGGGCCGGTTGCCGGCCTGCGCGCGAGCTGACGCGCGGATAAGCACGTCAACCTTAGAAATCTATGCCTTGCCGCGACGGGCGTCGATGCCCAAGCCGCTCGTTCGTCGTGAGCAGATTTGCCATGGTGGCGATCGGCGAAGGATGGGTTTGCTGCAGCGCATCGTCGCTGGGCTGGCGGCGACGACGAGCGGGCATCGAGGGACGGACGGACCGGTGTCGTCCCGATCATGTGAGGGTACGAAGCAAAAGACCCCGCGAAATCCTGGATCGTCGCGAGGTCTTTCGTCGGATGCGGGCGCTCGTGCGCCCGGTTGCCGGCTTACTGCGGCGTGCGATCGATCACGCGTCGGGACGGAACAGATCGAAGCGACTGTCGGGCGTCACGTGTACATAGGCCGACGGGCCGCCCGCACGAAGAATGATGCCCGCGCCGAACGTGTCGAAGATGCCGTCCTTCAGCAGGTCATGGCGGATATGGACCGCGACGACCTCACCCAGCACGAGCGTGGCCGGCGTCTCGACGCCGTGGTGATCGCGCAGCCGGATCACGTCGGTCACCTTGCATTCGAAGTTCACGCCGCTTTCCGCGACGCGCGGCACGTCGACGAGGCGCGACGGCACCGCGGTCAAGCCGCCGAGTTCGAACTCGTTCACGTCGTACGGCACGGCGGCGCAGGTCTGGTTCATCCGCTCGGCCAGATCGCGCGTCGCGAGGTTCCACACGAACTCGCCGGTCTCCTGCACGTTGCGCACGCTGTCCTTCGCGGCGGTGCTCGAAAAGCCGATGATCGGCGGCCGATAGTTGAACGCGTTGGAGAAGCTGTACGGCGCGAGGTTCAGCGTGCCGTCGCTGCCGCGGGATGAAATCCAGCCGATCGGGCGTGGGCCGATGATCGCGTTCAACGGGTCGTGCGGCAGGCCGTGGCCTTGCGACGGCTCGTAATAGTGATGGGTCGATTCGGTCATGACGGATGGGATTGCGAGAGGTAAACGAGAGGAAGGCTGTCGGCGGGACGCGTTGGCCGGTGGCGACGCAAGCGTCCGGTGCGACGTGCGTGCCAGTATCACATGGCGCGGTTTTCGGCGCAGTGAAGCGCATCGTGAGCGGCGCGGACGCGCCGCTGCATGTGCGTGCGCCAAATAAAAAACCCGCGAGCGCTGCGTTTCTCGCGGGTTTTTTACGCCTTCGTCGAATCGAATCGCATCAGCGCAATCGATGGTGCCGGGGACCGGACTCGAACCGGCAAGCCAGTTAAGGCGGCGGATTTTCGTCACACTGCTTCTTTCAAAGCCGGCGGCGCGTACGCGAGCCGTTCGTGCGCTGGACTATGCCTTCACCGTCGCGCGCGGGCGTGACCGCTGCCCGTGCGCCTTAGGCGCCCCCCGTCTAGTCTCTACACCTTCCTCGCGGATGCCGCGAGGCTTGGCTCGGCGTTGCCTCGATGCGCACATCAGGGGTTTCGCCGAATTTGAAGGGTTCTGCACCGACCGTTTCCGGCCGGGCACTCAATCGTTTAAGTCCGCTATGTTTACCAATTTCATCACCCCGGCAAGAGGGCGGACGCGATTCTACCATTGCTTGGCGCATGCGTTCCCTTATTCCGCCGTGCCGCATCGCGACACCGGCCGTCATCGCATCGCTTCTTCCTCAGCGTTCGACGCCGATACGACACCGACACCACACGGCCCGCCGATTTCGTCCCGCCCCGCGACCTGCCCCGATACAATCGACCGCGCGTCGTCCCACGGCCCCAACGGTCTGACGTTTGTATCGTGCTTCTCGCGAAACAAGCGTCGCGTGCGTCATCGCGAAGTCACAAACGTTTTCGATAATTCCCCCGCCGAAAACGTTTACATCGCATGACTTCATGACCTCGACCATCAAGGACGTCGCCGCCCTCGCGGGCTTCTCGATCGCCACCGTTTCGCGTGCGATCAACGCGCCGCATACCGTCAGCCCCGCCACGCTGCAGACGATCCGCACCGCCATCGACACGCTGCAGTTCCGCCCGAGCCCGCTCGGCCGGCAATTGCGCGGCGAGCGCACGCGGCTCGTCGGCGTCGTCGTGCCGACGCTGTCGAACCCGGTGTTCGCCGACTGCCTGCAAGGCATCGACGAACTCGCGACCGCGGCCGGTTTCAAGCTGATCCTGATGACGACCGAATACGACGCGGCGCGCGAGCGTCATGCGATTGAGACGCTGCGCGAGCAACGCGTCGAAGGGCTGATCCTCACCGTCGCCGATGCGGACACGCACCCGCTGCTCGACATGCTCGACCGCGACGGCCCGCATTACGTGCTGATGCACAACGACACGCAGCGCCGTCCGTCGGTGTCGGTCGACAACCGCCGCGCCGCGTATGACGGCGTGCAACGGCTGACCGCGCACGGCCATCGCCGCGTGCTGATGCTGGCCGGTTCGCTCGCCGCGTCGGATCGCGCGCGCCAGCGTCATCTCGGTTATGCGCAGGCGCTCGAGGAAGTCGGCGTGGCGCCGCTGCCGCCCGTCGAAGTCGACTTCAACGCACCCGAGCTGCCCGATGCGGTGCTCGCGCATCTCACCGCGCACGCCACGCGCCCGACCGCCCTCTTCTGCAGCAACGACCTGCTCGCGATGGTCGTGATGCGCGGCCTGCGCCGCGCGGGTTTCTCGATTCCCGACGACCTGTCGGTGCTCGGCTTCGACGGGATCGCGATCGGCGAGCTGCTTGCGCCGCCGCTCGCGAGCGTCGCGACGCCGAACCGCGACATCGGCCGCCACGCGTGGCAGCGTCTCGTCGAATGCATCGGCGGCGCGCCCATCGACCGCACGTCGACGATCCTGCCGCATGCGGTGCGCGACGGCGCGACGATTGCTCCGCCGGCCACCGACCTGCAACTGCGCAACGCCTGATCGCAACACGCACGCGCGACGCAACCGATCACCCCGTACCACACCACTCGCCCGGAGATTCACCGTGTCCTTTCGCCTGACCTCGCTGCTGCGCGCGCTTGCCGCGCCGCTCGCCCTTGCCGCGCTCGTCGCCGGCGCCCCCGCTGCCCACGCCGACGAAACGGCGATCTGCTACAACTGCCCGCCCGAATGGGCCGACTGGGCCGCGCAGATCGCCGCGATCAAGCAGAAGACCGGCATCCGCGTGCCGTCCGACAACAAGAACTCGGGCCAGGCGATCGCGCAGCTGATCGCCGAGCAGAAGAGCCCGGTGGCCGACGTCGTCTACCTCGGCGTGTCGTCGGCATTCCAGGCGAAGGACAAGGGCGTGATCGCGCCGTACAAACCCGCGCACTGGAACGACATCCCCGCGAACCTGAAGGACCCGCAAGGCTACTGGTTCGCGATCCACTCGGGCACGCTCGGCTTCTTCGTGAACAAGGACGCGCTCGACGGCAAGCCGGTGCCGCGTTCGTGGGGCGACCTGCTGAAGCCCGAATACAAGGGCATGGTCGGCTATCTCGATCCGTCGAGCGCGTTCGTCGGCTATGCGGGCGCGGTCGCCGTCAACCAGGCGCTCGGCGGCAGCCTCGACAACTTCAAGCCGGGCCTCGACTGGTTCCGCAAGCTCAAGGCCAACGCGCCGATCGTGCCGAAGCAAACGGCCTATGCACGCGTGCTGTCCGGCGAGATTCCGATCCTGCTCGACTACGACTTCGACGCGTATCGCGCGAAATACAAGGACAACGCCAACGTCGAGTTCGTGATTCCGAAGGAAGGCACGATCGCGGTGCCGTACGTGATGAGCCTCGTGAAGGGCGCGCCGCACGACGCGAACGGCAAGAAGGTGCTCGACTTCGTGCTGTCGGACGAAGGCCAGAAGCTGTGGGCCAATGCCTACCTGCGCCCGGTGCGTGCGCAGACGCTCGGCGCCGACATCGCCGCGAAGTTCCTGCCGGCGAGCGAATACGCGCGGGCGAAACCGGTCGACTTCGGCAAGATGGCGGCCGGCCAGCAGGCGTTCGGCCAGCAGTACCTGCAGATCATGCAGTAAGCCGCGGGACGCAACCGATGCTCGACCTGACTTTTCCGCTGCGCTGGCGCATCGCGCTCGTCGCGCCGGCGCTGGCGGTATTCGCCGCGTTCTGGTTGCTGCCGATGGCGTCGCTCGTGCAGGTGTCCGCCGACGGCGCCTTCTTCTCGCACTACGCGGCACTGCTCGGCAATGCGCGCTACATGAAGAGCCTCGGCGAGACGGTGGCGCTGTCCGCGGGCGTCACGCTCGCGACGCTCGCGCTGTCGACGATCTCCGGCCTGCTGCTCGCGCGCCGCGAATTCGCCGGCAAGCGCGTGCTGCTCGCGCTGCTCACGTTTCCGCTCGCGTTCCCGGGCGTCGTCGTCGGCTTCATGGTGATCATGCTCGCCGGGCGCCAGGGGCTGATCGGCATGCTGTCGGCGAAACTCACCGGCGACAAGTTCGTATTCGCGTATTCGGTGGCCGGCCTGTTCATCGGCTACCTGTACTTCTCGATTCCGCGCGTGATCGTCACCGTGATCGCGGCCGCGTCGAAGCTCGACGCGTCGCTCGAGGAAGCCGCGCGTTCGCTCGGCGCGTCGCCGTGGCGCATCTTCGTCGACATCGTGCTGCCCGCGCTGGCGCCGGGCCTGGTCGCGGCCGGTGCGATCTGCTTCGCGACCGCGATGGGCGCGTTCGGCACCGCGTTCACGCTCGCCACCGACCTGAACGTGCTGCCGATGACGATCTACACCGAATTCACGCTGAACGCGAACATCGCGACCGCGGCCGGCCTGTCGATCGTGCTCGGCATCGTCACCTGGGCCGTGCTCGCGCTCGCGCGTCGCTTCACCGGTCACACCGCCGCCGCCGCGGCCTGAGGATTTACGCATGCAATCGCTTTCCGGCTCTTCCGCACCGTCGCCGACACCCGCTCCAGCGCCGCTGCACGCGACACGCGCCGCCCGGCATGCGCCGCGGGTCGCCGGCGCGCGTGCGATCGCCGCGCTGCAATGGGGCGTCACGCTGCTGCTGTGCGCGTTCCTGATCGTGCCCGTCGTGATGTCGGTGCTCGCGGGGCTGACCGTCAACTATTTCCGCGGCCTGTCGAGCGGCCTCACGCTGCGCTGGCTCGAACAGGTGTGGCAGCAGTATCACGGCTCGGTCGCGCTGTCGCTCTACGTCGCGTTCGCGACGCTCGCGATCGTGCTCGCGGTCGGCGTGCCGGCCGGCTATGCGCTCGCGCGCAGCAAGAGTCGTATCGCTCGGGCGATCGAGGAAGCGCTCGTGCTGCCGGTCGCGCTGCCGGGGCTGGCTTCGGCGCTCGCGCTGCTGGTCGTGTACGGCGGCTTCACCGCGTTCCGGATGAGCCTGTGGTTCATCGTCGTCGGCCACGTCGTGTTCACGCTGCCGTTCATGGTGCGCGCGGTCGCGGCCGTCGCGGCCGGCGCCGACCTGCGCACGCTCGAGGAAGGCGCGGCGAGCCTCGGCGCATCGTTCGTCACGCGCTTCGTCACGATCGTGCTGCCGAACCTGCGGCCGGGCATCGTCGCCGGTGCGCTCGCGGTGCTCACGCTGTCGATCGGCGAGTTCAACCTCACGTGGATGCTGCATACGCCTGACACCAAGACGCTGCCGGTCGGGCTCGCCGATACCTATGCATCGCTGCGCCTCGAAGTCGGCAGCGCGTACACGATCCTGTTCCTGCTGATGACGCTGCCGCTGCTCGTCGCGATGCAGTGGCTCGGCGTCGATCCGTCCGGTACGCGCGCACTGAAGAAGCGCCCGCGCTGAAATTTTCGCAGACTTGACGTCCTCGTCCGCCTAAAGGCGGAGGATTCCCACACCTGGCGATGCACGTCCGCATCGGAGAATGTTCAGCGCAGCGTTGATATCACGATCATGCACGACACCACATCCACTGCAGGCCCATTCTCTTATTCGCAGTCCCGCGATACCTTTCGGCCGCGTCGTGCTGTCTTTCGACCCGCACGACGAACAGGACTGGGTAGAACCGCTTTCGTCGACTTCCTCGAACGTGGCTCCGTGCGCGATCGCTTTGTAGCGGAGCTTGTTCCGGAAGGACGACCAGGATGCGTCGTAGACGCTCTTCGCCATCCTGGTTCTGGCGAGTTTGACGGCAGATACGTTGCCGACCGCGATGTAATCGAAGCGCCGCACCAGATCGAGCGCGAGCTTATGCTGGAAATCGGCACGGGCATTCGCGACCTTGGCATGCAGCTTCGCGATATGCCGCTTGTGCTTTCGTGCCCGTTGCGCTTTCGCCAGCTTCTCCGCCGCGCGTCGGCCGAACCGGTCATTCGGCAGTTTTTCGCCCGTCGAAAGTGTGGCGAAGTCTTTCAGGCCGAGATCGATGCCGACGCCCGAACGGATCGGTCGAGCCTGTACATGCGGCATCTCGATCACGATGTTGAGAAACCAGTTGCCGCGCGCATCCTGCGCAAAGTTGGTTCCATCCTTGATCTTGCCTTCGGGAAGCGGTCGACTGTTGAACACCCGAAAAATATTTCCGGCAAAGCGAAACGCGCCGCCCTCGCGCTTCAGGTCGCGGCCCTTCAGCGGCACCCAGCCAAGCGATTTCCTGCCGCGATAGCGCAGGTAGGGCCGACGGCGCTGACTGCGCGACTTCACGTATTGCTCGCACGTCGCGTTGATCGTGCCGGAGTGGATGCCAAGTTCCTTACTGCTACCAGTGGTGAGCACATTCAAGTCGAAACCGGTCGGCCACTTCTTGTTCCACTTGAGCGCGTGCTTCTGCGTGTCGTTGCAGAAGTTCCAGACGTAGTTCACCGCGCGGCTCTGCTTGTTGAGCAGTCCGTTGAGCGACTTCACCCGGTAGCGGTAGACAAGGATCATGCCGGTGATCCTAACCCGTGGAAGAAGCTGCCTGTCAACAGCACGCCTTTCCTTCCCGCCATCAATGGCGGGGTTTCTCGGAGCAAATTCAGATGAAACTCGATTCCACTCCCATTACCCTGACCGGCTGCGCGAAGACGTTCCGCGGCACACGCGTGCTCGAACCGCTCGACCTGTCGATCGGCGCCGGCGAAACGCTCGTGCTGCTCGGGCCGTCCGGCTGCGGCAAGACGACCACGCTGCGCCTGATCGCGGGACTCGACACGCCGGACGCCGGCGGCACGATCGCGTTCGGCGACGACGACGTCACCGCACTGCCGATCGAACGCCGGCAAGTCGGCATGGTGTTCCAGAACTACGCGCTGTTTCCGAACCTGACGGTGCGCGGCAACGTCGGCTACGGGCTGAAGATCCGCAAGACCGAACCGCGTACGCTGCGCGAGCGCGTCGACGAACTGCTCGCGATGATGCGGCTCGATGCGCATGCGGACAAGCCGGTCGATCAACTGTCGGGCGGCCAGCGGCAGCGCGTCGCGCTGGCGCGCGCGCTCGCGGTGCGCCCGCGCGTGCTGCTGCTCGACGAACCGCTGACCGCGCTCGACGCGAAGCTGCGCGACGTGCTGCGTCGCGACATGAACGCGCTGCTGCGCGAGCTCGGCGTGACGACCGTCTACGTGACGCACGACCAGGCCGAAGCGATGGAGCTCGGCGACCGGATCGTCGTGATGGGCGCGGGCCGCATCGAGCAGATCGGCACGCCGCGGGAGATCTACTACCAGCCCGCGAACCGCACGGTCGCGCAGTTCATCGGCACGCTGAACCGGCTCGCGGGCCAGTGGCGCGACGGCGCGCTCGAAACGACGGGCGGCGCGATCGCCACGCCGCATGCGGCCGACGAATGGTTCTTCCGCCCCGAGGATGCGCAGCTCGCCGATCCTGCGCATGCATCGCTGCGCGGTGCGGTCGGTGCGTGCGCGTTCCTCGGCGAACGCACGCGGCTCACGATCGAGCATGCGGCGCCCGACGCGCTCGTGATCGACGTGCCGGGTCGCGTCGCGCTTGCGCGCGGCACGGCGGTCGGCCTCACGATCGCGCCGGAAGGCTTGATCGCGCTCGGCGCGTAAGCCGTCGATCGGGCATCATCCAGGCAGCACCCCACGCGGCGCCCGCCGCCGCGACGACAACCAGACGATTCCGAGGAACGACGATGCTGCTTGCTCAAATCAGCGATCTCCACATCAAGCGGCCGGGCCAGCTCGCGTACCGGCGCGTCGACACGGCCGCCGCGCTCGCGCGCTGCGTCGAGAAACTGAACGCCCTCGTGCCGCGCCCCGACGCCGTGCTCGTCACCGGCGACCTGACCGACTTCGGCCACGACGAAGAGTACGGCAACCTGCGCGGGCTGCTCGACGCGCTCGAGATTCCGTATTACCTGATGATCGGCAATCACGACGACCGCGCCGGTTTGCGCCGCGCATTCGCCGATCGCGCCGAGCTGCAGGACGGCGAATTCGTGCAGTACGCGCTCGACGTCGGCACGGTGCGCGTGCTCGCGCTCGATTCGCAGGTGCCGGGCGCGAGCCACGGCGACCTGTGCGACGCCCGCCTCGCGTGGCTCGCCGCGCAGCTCGACGCCGCGCGCGACCGGCCGGTGATCGTCGCGCTGCATCACCCGCCGTTTGTGTCCGGTATCGGGCACATGGACAAGCTGCGTCTCGCGCCCGCCGCCGCCGCGAAACTCGATGCGCTGCTACGCGGCCATCCGAACGTCGAGCGCGTGCTGTGCGGTCACGTGCACCGCACGATGTTCACGCGCTTCGGCGGCACGCTCGCGTGCGCGGTGCCGTCGCCCGCGCATCAGGTCGCCTTCGACTTGCGGGTTGATGGGCCGTCCGCATTCCGGCTCGAACCGCCGGCGTTCGCGGTCCATCGTCATGCGCCCGATACGGGGATGACGTCGCATCACGTCTATGTGGACGAAGGCGCCGGACCGTATCCGTTCTACGAGCCGACGGGCGAGCTGGTCGACTGACGACGTGAAGCGTGTGCCGTGACGGGGGCGGCCGGCCGGTTGTGCCCGTTATACCGGTTATGCGGCCGGCAGGATTCGCGTCGCTCCGGTATGATCGGCAGCCTCGACCGGCGCCCGGCCTGACTGCGCACCCGACGCGTGCGCCGCTGCCGCGCCGCCCCACTCCGTCGCCGCCGCCATGTCCACTGCCTCGACCGACCGTCCGACCGACGCCCCCTCGCCCCACTACTCGCGCGGCCTGCTGTTGCTGCTTGCGACGATCGCGGGCGTATCGGTCGCGAACATCTACTACAACCAGCCGCTGCTCGACAGCTTCCGCTCGTCCTTCCCCGACAGCGCGTCATGGATCGGCGTGGTGCCGACCGCGACGCAGCTCGGCTATGCGGCCGGCATGTTCCTGCTCGCGCCGCTCGGCGACCGCTTCGATCGCCGCGGGCTGATCCTGCTGCAGATCGCCGCGCTGTCGATCGCGCTGATCGCGGCGGCCGCCGCGCCGTCGCTCGTCGTACTCGCACTCGCGAGCCTCGCGATCGGCATCCTCGCGACCATCGCGCAGCAGGCCGTGCCGTTCGCCGCCGAAATCGCGCCGCCGGCCGAACGCGGCCACGCGGTCGGCACCGTGATGAGCGGCCTGCTGCTCGGCATCCTGCTCGCGCGTACCGCCGCCGGCTTCGTCGCCGAGTATTTCGGCTGGCGCGCGGTGTTCGCCGCGTCGGTCGCGGCGCTCGTCGCGCTCGCCGGCGTGATCGTGCTGCGGCTGCCGCGCAGCTCGCCGACGTCGACGCTGTCATACGGCAAGCTGCTCGGCTCGATGTGGCATCTGGCCGTCGAGTTGCGCGGGCTGCGCGAGGCGTCGCTCACGGGCGCCGCGCTGTTCGCGGCGTTCAGCGCATTCTGGCCGGTGCTCACGCTGCTGCTCGCCGGCGCGCCGTTCCATCTTGGCCCGCAGGCAGCCGGCCTGTTCGGGATCGTCGGGGCCGCGGGCGCGCTCGCCGCGCCGTATGCGGGCCGCTCCGCGGACACGCGCGGCCCGCGCGCAGTCATCTCGCTCGCGATCGCGCTGCTCGCGCTGTCGTTCGTGATCTTCGCGCTGTCGGGTTCGAGCCTCGTCGGTCTCGTGATCGGCGTGATCGTGCTCGACGTCGGCGTACAGGCCGCGCAGATCTCGAACCAGTCGCGCATCTATGCGCTGAGGCCGGAGGCGCGCAGCCGCGTGAACACGGTGTACATGGTGTGCTATTTCATCGGCGGCGCGCTCGGCTCGTCGGCCGGCGTCGCCGCATGGCGCGCGTTCGGCTGGACCGGCATGTGCGCAGCCGGGCTGCTGTTTACCGCGCTCGCCGGCTGGTCCCACCATCGCGGCGGCAGGCGCGGCTGAGCACGACCGGCCACCGCGGCGTCACGCGTCGGTGCGCGACGCGGCCGGCTCCGCGGCGACGGGCGGCGGCGCGAACGCCGGGGCCGGGTCGATCACCGCGGCGGGATCCATCACTGCCGCGGGCGTTGGCACCGCGAGCGGGACGGCGGAAGGCGCGAGGATCGGCGCCGCCTCCTGCGTGGCGACCGGCTCGGCGACAGGCGAACCGTCCGCCGTCACCGCCTGCTCGGCCGCCATGGCCGGCGAACCGGCAGCAGCGGCCGCCGCGGGCCGGCGCGCCGGGTCGAACATGAACGACAATCCGACGCTGCCGAGGATCGCGACGGTCGCGACGACGGTCGCCATCGTCACCGGTTCGCCCAGCAGCAGCGCACCGAGCGCGACCGCGACGATCGGGTTCACGTACATGCAGCTGCTCGCGATGATCGGGCTCGTGTGGCGGATCAGGTAGCCGTACGCGACATACGCGGCCATCGTGCAGAACACCATCAGGTACACGAACGCGAACACCGGCCCGACGGCCAGTTGTTCGACGCGTTCGCCGAGCAGCCACGCGACGATCGTCGACATCAGGCCGCCGAGGCCGATCTGCAGCGACGTCGACAGGAACAGGTCCGACGGCAGCTTGAGCCGCGTCGCGAGATGCGCGCCGCCCGCCCAGAACAGCGCGCCGGCCAGCACGCAGATCGTGCCGAGCGCCGAGTTCGAGGCGGCCGAACCGCCCGAATTCAGCACGACGATGCCGACCATCCCGAGCGCGACGGCCGCCCATTCGCCCTTCGTCACCGGCCGCCCGGCCACCGCCGCGATCACGGTCGCGAACAGCGGCACAGTGGCGACCATCACCGCGGCCGACCCGCTGCTGACCGTGCGCATGCCGAGCGCGATCGTGCCGGACGACAGCGCGACGAGCATCGTGCCGACGATCGCCGAGTTGCGGATTTCCACGAGCGTCGGCCACTCGGGCTTGCGCCGCAGCGCGAAGATGAACAGGCCGATCCCGCCGAGCAGGTTGCGCAGCCCCGACAGCAGCAGCGGCGGGAACGACTGCAGCGCGAAATGCAGCCCGCTGTAGGTCGAACCCCAGACGAAATAGATGAAGACCAGCGCGAGCGCCACGCGGCCGCCGCGGCTTTGCGGCAGGCGGATCCGGAACGAAAAACGGGCGAGGAAATCGAGGAGGCGGTCGAGCGGCGTCATCGAGTCACCCGCTCGCACGTCACGCCGCGTGCTCCGCTGAAAGGCGCCGGCGATGCCGGCAAACGGTCCATACGGGACCGGGAAGGCAGAGCGAACGTGCGGGACGACATGGCGGTGCGAACGGCGACGAAAGAGAACCGGCAAGCGGCGGCAAAAGGGCAAAAACGGGGCAAAAAAAACGTGCGCAACCGCGCGGCTGCACACGCTCGGCATTATGGCATCAAGGATTCGAAAGCATCGTCAGACCTGTCTGAAAGATATCGACTGATGTTTCGGCGCGACATTTTTCCGGCGACGGGCCGGTGAAATCGGGGGCCGGATACGCAATGCCGGAACGACCGGCGTGTCGGAGAGTCGCCTGAGTCGCCATTCGCAGCCGTCGATCCAGCATCGGCCGGACGGCGAGTGATGTGCGCCGGCGCTTCGCAGCGCGTCTATCGTGACGGACGGCGTGCCCGCGTGCCGCCGTCTGCAGCCTCTTTCCGATACTCACACCGCCATACAAGATTTTGTATAATTCAGATATCCTTCCGCCGAAGCCGGTCGTTTTCGTCGGCAGCGCGTTGGCCGATCTCCGCGGCTTTCCGCTGCCGGCACGGCGCGAAGCCGGCCACCAGATCGACCAGGTGCAGCGCGGCCTCGCACCCGACGACTGGAAACCGATGCGCACCATCGGCATCGGCGTGCGGGAAATTCGCCTGCGCGATGCGAGCGGCGCCTTCCGGATCGTCTACGTCGCGACGTTCGCCGAAGCCGTCTACGTGCTGCACTGCTTCCGCAAGCAATCGTCGCGCACGAACAAGACCGATATCGACCTCGCCGCCCGCCGGTACCGGTCGTTGATGATGGAGTTGAAACAATGACCAATGAACGTTACGCGAACGTCTGGGACGCAATCGAAAGCGAGCCAGCGGAGGCCGCGAACATGAAGCTGCGCTCCGAACTGATGATCGCGCTCAAGCAGCGCATCGCGCGGCTCGAACTGAGTCAGGCCGAAGCCGCGAAGCAGCTGGGCGTCACGCAGCCGCGCGTGTCCGACCTGATGCGCGGCAAGATCAACCTGTTCGGGCTCGACGCGCTCGTGAACATGGCCGCGGCCGTCGGCCTGCGCGTCGATCTGCAGGTGCGCGAATCCGCATGACGCACGCGCATGCCCCGCGCATCGCTCACGATCCGCCGAACCAGTTGTAGCCCTGATCGACCCAGTAGCCACCCGGAAACGTATCGGTCACGAAGATTTCCATGATGTGCTTCGGGTTCTTGTAGCCGAGCTTGGTCGGCATCCGCAGCTTCATCGGGAAACCGTATTCCGGCGGCAGACGATGGCCGTCGTACTCGAAAGCGAGCAACGTCTGCGGATGCAGCGCGGTCGGCATGTCGATGCTCTCGTAGTAGTCGTCCGCACATTTGAAGCCGACGTATTTCGCGTGCGTATCGGCACCGGCGCGCGCCAGAAACGCGCCGAACGGCGTGCCGCCCCAGCGGCCGATCGCACTCCACCCTTCCACGCAGATATGCCGCGTGATCTGTTCCGCGTGCGGCAGCGCATACAACTCGTCGAGCGTCCACACCCGCTTGCCGGTCACGCGGCCCGACAGCACCAGCCGGTACGTCGACGCGTCGACGTGCCGCACTTCGTCGATCCCGTAGTACGCGTTGAACGGAAACGGCCGCGTGATGTCGGCTTCGGTGTAGGTCGGCGCGAGCTGGTTCGGGTTGAACAGCCACGCCTGCACGCGATCGTTCATGCGCGACACTTTTTCGAGAAACGTGTTGACCGATGCATCATCCTGCAGCGTGCAGCCGGTCAGCATCGCAAGGCCGCCGAGCGTCAGCACGCGCCGGTTGAAGAGCCGTCGCGACGGCATCTCGAGTTCGCGGCGCACGTCAAGCTCGAGCGACTTCCGGTCGAGCGCCCAGCGCGGCTCGCCGCGGGGTTTTTCGGATTCCGACATGATGATTTCCTTCGCCCGCGAAGCGGGTCAGCGGCCGCGCAGCATCGCGAGCAGCGAGCGCGGCACCAGCAACGCCATCGCGACGTGAACGACGACGAATGCGACGAGCAGCGCCATCGCCCAGAAGTGCACGATGCGCGCGTTGTCGTAGCCGCCGAACAGCTCGCGCAGCAACGGGAATTGCACCGATTTCCAGATCGTGAGCCCGGACAGCACCAACAAGACGAGATCGACGATCGCGGTCAGGTACGCGGCACGCTGCACCGCGTTGTAGACGCTCAGGTCGTCGTGCGACAGCCGCCCGCCGAGCGCGGCGCGCACGTCGCGCCACACCGACGCGGGCGTCACGGGCAGCAGCTTGCGTGCGAAGCGCCCCGTCGCGATCGACATCGCGAGGTAGAACAGCCCGTTGCCGACCAGCAGCCACATCGCCGCGAAATGCCATTGCAGCGCGCCGCCGAGCCAGCCGCCGAGCGTGATGCCGTGCGCGAACGTGAACGACGGATAGATCGGCGACGCGTCGTAGATGCGCCAGCCGGACAGCGCCATCAGGATCGCCGCGAGCGCGTTGAGCCAGTGGCTCGCGCGCACCCACCGCGGATGGATCGTCGTCGGCGCGGGCGGCGGCACGCTCGCACGATCGGTGACAGGAACCGTTTGCATGATGATGACTCCCGGAATGAGGCGACGGGACGCGATGCGCGCCGATGACCGGCCGCCCGCGCCCCGCACGCATTCGTCAGTTCGACGGGCTCATGGCGTCCTTCTTCATCGCGTCGCCCTTCTTCATCGCGTCGTGGCCCATCGCATCCTTCTTCATCGCATGCTTCTTCATGCCGTCCTTCTTCATCGCGCCATCCTTGGCCATTGCGTCGTCCTTGGCCATCGCGTCGTGGCCCATCGCGTCCTTCGACATCGACGTGCCGTCCTTCGACATTGCGTCGTTCTGCGCATGGGCGCCCGTTGCGATCGTGGCAAGTGCGGCGATACAGGCGGCGAGGAATACGTTTTTCATGACATCTCTCCGATACATGGGTTTAGGAGCCGAATAGACGGAGCACACCGCTGGAAATGACAGCGATGTCAAAAAAAATTCTAGACCCCGAAAATGAAGATGCCGAATGCTGCATCGCCTGGCGCTATCCGGGCCGGCCGGGACGCCGTTCGGCAGCCGCGATTGCTGCGGCGCACCCTGCCGTTTCGCCGGCCGCGATCCGCCCGCTGCCCGCCGACATCGGCTTCGCACCCGGTTGAAACCACCGCCAAGCCGGTGTATCGTGTGCCCTTGCTAACGCGGGGGTCCTGCAATGCGTTCGGTCAAACAACCGGCATTGCGGGTGAGAAATACCCTTTGAACCTGATCTGGATAATGCCAGCGCAGGGAAGCGTACGGATTTCGCCGCCATCCTTCTGACGAAATCCGCCGCCTCACCAAGCCTCGTCTCCTGCTTAGCTCGAGCCCCACATTCGTCAAGGGCTCCGGGCAAGCGCCGACGCGCCTGCCCGGCGCCCGCACAGGAGATTGCATGAACGCCAATCCGAAGTTTCTGTCTGCCGACGCGCACGTCGACGCCGCTGCCGTCGCGCCGCTGCCCAATTCTCGAAAGGTTTATGTCACCGGCTCGCAGCCCGATATCCGCGTGCCGATGCGCGAGATCACGCAGGCCGACACGCCGACCGGCTTCGGCGGCGAGAAGAATCCGCCGATCTACGTGTACGACACGTCGGGCCCGTACACCGATCCGGACGCGAAGATCGACATCCGCGCGGGCCTGCCCGCACTGCGCCAGCGCTGGATCGAAGCACGCGGCGACACCGAGGTGCTCCCCGGCCTGTCGAGCCAGTACGGCCTCGAGCGCGCGGCCGATCCGGCCACGGCCGACCTGCGTTTCCCGGGCCTGCACCGCAACCCGCGCCGCGCGCAGCCCGGCAAGAACGTCACGCAAATGCACTACGCGCGCCAGGGCATCATCACGCCGGAAATGGAATACATCGCGATCCGCGAGAACCAGCGCCGCGCCGAATACATCGAGAGCCTGAAGTCGAGCGGCCCGAACGGCGCGAAGCTCGCCGCGATGATGGGCCGCCAGCATCCGGGCCAGGCGTTCGGCGCCGCGGCCTTCGGCGCGAACGCGCTGGCCGAGATCACGCCGGAATTCGTGCGCGACGAAATCGCACGCGGCCGCGCGATCATCCCCGCCAACATCAACCACCCGGAATCCGAGCCGATGATCATCGGCCGCAACTTCCTCGTGAAGATCAACGCGAATATCGGCAACTCGGCCGTCACGTCGTCAATCGGCGAGGAAGTCGACAAGATGACGTGGGCGATCCGCTGGGGCGGCGACACGGTGATGGACCTGTCGACCGGCAAGCACATCCATGAAACGCGCGAGTGGATCATCCGCAACAGCCCGGTGCCGATCGGCACGGTGCCGATCTACCAGGCGCTCGAAAAAGTCAACGGCAAGGCCGAGGACCTGACCTGGGAAATCTTCCGCGACACGCTGATCGAACAGGCCGAGCAAGGCGTCGACTACTTCACGATCCACGCGGGCGTGCGCCTGCAGTACGTGCCGCTCACCGCGAACCGGATGACGGGCATCGTGTCGCGCGGCGGCTCGATCATGGCGAAGTGGTGCCTCGCGCATCACAAGGAAAGTTTCCTGTACGAACACTTCGAAGAGATCTGCGAGATCATGAAGGCGTACGACGTGAGCTTCTCGCTCGGCGACGGCCTGCGTCCCGGCTCGATCTACGACGCGAACGACGAAGCGCAGCTCGGCGAACTGAAGACGCTCGGCGAGCTCACGCAGATCGCGTGGAAGCACGACGTGCAGGTGATGATCGAAGGCCCCGGCCACGTGCCGATGCAGTTGATCAAGGAGAACATGGATCTCCAGCTCGACTGGTGCAAGGAAGCGCCGTTCTACACGCTCGGGCCGCTGACCACCGACATCGCACCGGGCTACGACCACATCACGTCGGGCATCGGCGCCGCGATGATCGGCTGGTTCGGCACCGCGATGCTGTGCTACGTGACGCCGAAGGAACACCTCGGGCTGCCGAACAAGGACGACGTGAAGGAAGGGATCATCACGTACAAGCTCGCCGCGCACGCCGCCGACCTCGCCAAGGGTCACCCGGGCGCGCAGGTGCGCGACAACGCGCTGTCGAAGGCGCGCTTCGAGTTCCGCTGGGAAGACCAGTTCAACATCGGTCTCGATCCGGACAAGGCGCGCGAATTCCACGACGAAACGCTGCCGAAGGATTCGGCGAAGGTCGCACACTTCTGCTCGATGTGCGGCCCGCATTTCTGCTCGATGAAGATCACGCAGGACGTGCGCGAATTCGCGGCGCAGCAGGGCGTGTCGGAAACCGAGGCGCTGAAGAAAGGGATGGAGGTCAAGGCGGTCGAGTTCGTGAAGACGGGCGCCGAGATCTATCACCGTCAGTAAGCGCGCGCAGCGGGCCGCACCGGCCCCTCTGGCGATGCCTGAAGCCCGCTTTCGAGCGGGCTTTTTTGCGCATGCCGTGTGCCTGCCGGCGGACCCGAAACAATTGATTACGAAACCGCGGGAGCCTTAACAAGTCCTTACAGCAGCAGCGCGGGGCGGCGCGTAGATTGGGGACATGCGCGGCCGCCAGCCGGTCGTGCGCCTTCCGTTCACTACCACAAGGACAACGATCATGAACTCGATTCGGCGTTTTGGGGTATGCGCGCTCCTCGTCGCGACGGTGGCCAGCCTGTCGGCCTGCGATTCGATGTCGCGACGCCAGCGTGATACGGCAATCGGTGCGGGTGTCGGCGGCGTCGCCGGCGCGGCGATCGGCGGCAACGCGCTGTCGACGCTGGGCGGCGCGGCGGCCGGCGGCATCATCGGTAACCAGGTCGGCAAGTAACGAGTCCGACATTGGCCGGTTGGGCGTCGTCGCCCAGCCGCAGGCCGGCCGGTCCAACGGCGTTTCCGCGGTGCGGAAGCGCCGTTTTCGTATGTCCTGCCGGAACCGGCGCGGCCGCTGCGCCCGGAAATGATCGGTTACCGTTTTTCATGCCGTGTCATCGGTACTCGGCCTAAGCTACAAGCATCTGCCGATAGCCGGCTCCGCCGGAGACACATCATGAACAGGACCTTCGTCGCCGCGGCGCTTGCCTGTACGACGCTTGCCGGCTGCTACTATCCGTACGGCTATTATCCGGGCGGCTATTACACGGCGGCGCCGGTGCCGGTACAGCCCGCGCCCGTGTATGTCGATCCAGCCCCCGCCTATTACTATCCGGCGCCTGCGTATGCGCCTGCATGGGGCGGTTATTGGGGCCCGGCGCTGTCGCTCAATTTCGGCTTCGGCGGACGCGGCGGCTGGCGTCATCACTGACCTGATCGGCCGCGCCGCACGCGGTCGGCCGGCTGCCGCCCGGCGGCAAACCGGCGAAATTCCCGTTTCTTGTCGTTTCATCCGATCATGAAACGACGGTGCGGTCGCGCGGTGTAAGATTCCTCGCATCCCGTCCCCGTCCTCGCCGATCGATGTCGCCCAAGAACGCTTTCCTGCTGACCGTGCTCGCCGCCCTGTGGGGCGCATCCTTCCTGTTCATCCGGGTCGGCGTCGTCGATTTCGGCGTCGCGCCGCTGATGGCGCTGCGTGTGGGTATCGGCGCGCTGTTTCTCGCGGGCTTCGCGCTGACGCGCTTCAAACCCGCCGATCTCGGCGCCCGGCTGCGCCGTCATGCGTGGCCGCTGTTCGTCGTCGGCGCACTGAATTCGGGCATCCCGTTCTGCCTGTTCGCGTTCGCCG
This sequence comes from Burkholderia sp. CpTa8-5, assembly GCF_017815045.1. Taxonomy (NCBI): domain Bacteria; kingdom Pseudomonadati; phylum Pseudomonadota; class Betaproteobacteria; order Burkholderiales; family Burkholderiaceae; genus Burkholderia; species Burkholderia sp. CpTa8-5. Next base: position 45,580 of record NZ_JAGIQD010000018.1, on the reverse strand, counting down.
AACTGACGCTGTCGGCCGGGTTGACGTCGGTGATCAACGCGACGACACCGCTGTGGGGCGCGCTCGTCGCTTACCTGTGGCTGAAGGACAAGCTGTCGCTGCCGCGCGCGCTCGGCCTCGTGATCGGGTTTGCCGGCGTGCTCACGCTCGTGTGGAACCAGGTCGCGAACGCGCATGGCGACACGGGCGCCAGCGCGACCGCGCTCGCCGCGGCGGCCGCACTCGGCGCGACGCTGCTGTACGGCATCGCGGCCAACTATACAAAACGCAAGCTCAGCGGCGTCGATCCGCTCGTCAACGCAGCCGGCAGCATGATCGGCTCGACCGTGCTGCTGCTGCCGTTCGCGATCGCGACGTGGCCGGCCGCGCCGGTCGGCGTGCACGCATGGGGCGCGGTGCTCGCGCTCGGCGTCGCGTGCACCGGCATCGCGTATTTCATCTTCTTCTACCTGATCGCGCATGTGGGGCCCGCCCGCGCGATTACCGTCACGTTCGTGATTCCCGTGTTCGGGCTGCTGTGGGGCGCGCTGTTCCTCGGCGAACACGTGTCGGCCGTAATGATCGAAGGCTGCGTGATCGTGCTCGTCGGCACCGCGCTCGCCACCGGCGTGATCAAGCGGATTCCGGGCGTCCGACCGCGCGGCGGCGAGGCGACCTGACGATCGGCGCGCGGGGCGCGCACGGACCGCCGCCGGTCGCGCGGCGCTGCCGGTGGCGACGCGACGCGGGTTGGCCGATGCGCCACCGGTCGCACCGCGGTGCGCGGGCATTCGTTTCATTCGTCTGACGGCGGCGGTTGGCCGCCGGAATTTCCCGTACCCGCCTGCGCATCGGGCGGCATCGACGCACGGTCATGCCGCCGCGCTGCCGGGATTGTCGTCTCCGCCGTCACACGCTTCGTTTCGCGACGGTCATGCACCGGACGCATGCACGCGGCGCCAGTCGACGCACCGCTGCGCACGGGCGGAATCGCGGTGTACCGTTTGCGTCTGGAGTTACCCTGATACGCGCGCCGCGGCAATCCCGTTACACTCGGAAAACTTATCCGCAGAAGGCGTTTCGATGCCCCACGTTCTTTCGCGTCCGCCTGCGCATGCGGCTGCATCGGCGTGGCGGGGCGTCGGCGCCCCGCCGCCCGCTTCCGGGCACCGTTGACATGAAGCCCGCTCGCGACCTGTCGCTCGACGCCCTGCTCGAACGCCTCACGCCGACACCCCACGGCTGGCTCGCCACCTATCGCACCACGACACTGCGCAGCGTGTTCCAGCCCGTGCTGTCGATCACGCACAAGCGCGTCGTCGGCTACGAGGCGCTGCTGCGCGTCGTCGACGCGAACGGTGCGCTGGTGTCGCCCACCGCCCTGTTCGACAAGACGCGCGGCGACGCCGACGCGCTGCTGCTCGACCGGCTCGCGCGCTGCCTGCACACTGCCAACTTCGTCACGCAAGGCATCGGCGACGGCTGGCTGTTCCTGAACGTGACGCCGCGCGTGCTCGACACGGGCCTCGTGCAGCGCGAGTTCGTCGAGGCGCTGTGCCGGCATTTCGCACTGCCGCCGAACCGCATCGTGCTGGAAGTGATCGAACAGCCGGCGCGCGACGAAGCCGCGCTCGCCCGCACGATCGACATGATCCAGCATCGCGATTTCCTGATCGCGATCGACGATTTCGGCACCGGCTTCTCGAACTTCGACCGCGTGTGGCGGGCGCGGCCCGACATCGTGAAGCTCGACCGCTCGCTCGTCGAGCGTTCGACCGGCTCGGCCGACGATCGCCGCATCATGCATCACCTCGTGTCGATGCTGCACCAGGCCGGTGCGATGGTGCTGGCCGAAGGCGTCGAAAGCGACGACGCGCTGCAGGCGCTGATGGAAGCCGACATCGATTTCGTGCAGGGTTTCCAGTTCGGCCAGCCCGACGCATCGATCGCGCACGCGAGCGCGGCGGCGCCCGCGATGCTCGACGCCGCATGGCGCCGCTTCATCGCCCGCCGGCACACGCCGGTGGCCGCCGAGCAGCCGGGCTTCGACGCGATCGAACGGCTCGTGCTCAGTGGCGCGGCCGCGTTTTCGGCGAGCGGCAACCTGCAGGACGCCGCGCAACGCGTGTTCGCGGTGCCGGCCGCGCGTCGCGTGTTCGTGACGGACGAGACCGGCGAACAGTTCCTGCCGTCGATCGGCGCACCGCCCGACGACAGCCAGGCAAGCGTCACCCGTCTCGCCCCGCTATTCCCGGAGACCCACAGCAACTGGTCGCGGCGCCCGTATTTCCAGCGCGCGATCGCCGCCCCCGGCCGCGTCGCGCTGATGGGCCCGCACTTCTCGCTGACGGAAGGCCGCGACTGCTATACGGCCGCCGTCGCGATCCGCGCGCAGAGCCGGCTCGTCGTGTTCTGCGTCGACTTCGTGCTCGACAGCGCCGGAACCGTGATGCGGTAGCCGGCGCGCACGGCGGACATTCGCTCGCCTGCGACAAGCACCGACCCTTCGTTCGTCAGTCGACCACCTTCCCGCGCCCCGACTTCACCACGCTGCGGCGCGACTTGTGCTCGAGCCGCCGCTCCTTCGACGCGCGCGTCGGCCGCGTCGCGACCCGGGCGCGCGGCGTGTACGCGACGCTGCCGATCAGCGCATCGAGACGAGCGAGCGCGGCCTCGCGATTCTTCTCCTGCGTCCGATATTCCTGCGACTTGATCACGACGATGCCGTCGCGCGTGATGCGCTGGTCGGACAGCGCGAGCAGCCGCTCCTTGAGGACCGGCGGCAGCGACGACGCGCGGATGTCGAAGCGCAGATGAATCGCGCTCGACACCTTGTTGACGTTCTGCCCGCCCGCGCCCTGCGCGCGCACGGCCGTCCATTCGACGTCGGCCGGATCGAGCGTGTAACGGATCATCATCGCGAAGCCTCCATGCGGCGCCGCGCGAGCGCCTCGTCGACGCGGGCAGCGAGCCCCGAATCGCGCTGCGTGCGCGTCGCGACCGCCTGCGCCAGCACGCGCCGCGGCCCGATCACCTGCACGCGCGTGCGCGCGCGCGTGACGGCCGTATAAACGAGCTCGCGCGTCAGCACCCGGCCGAACGACGCGGGCAGCACGAGCGCCGCTTCGTCGAATTCCGAGCCCTGCGACTTGTGCACCGTCAGCGCGAACGCCGTTTCGTGCGGCGGCAGCGCAGCCGGCGACACCGCGCGCGCGGAGCCGTCCGCGCGCCGGAACCACACGCGCAGCACGCCGTGCGCGTCGGGCAGCGCAATGCCGATGTCGCCGTTGAACAGCCCCAGCGCATAGTCGTTGCGCGTGACCATGATCGGCCGCCCGGTGAACCAGTGCGCGCCGACCGCGAGCGGCACGCGCGCCGCATGCCGCACGTGCGCGGCCACCAGCGCATTGACGTGTTCCGCGCCGCGCGAACCGCTGCGGGTCGCGCACAGGATCCGGAACCGGTTGAGCGCGTCGAACAGCGGCAGCGGATCGGGCGCCGGCGCGGCCAGCGCGTCGCGCAACGCGTCGAGGTAGGCGCCGAAGCGCCGTGCGAGCCGCTCGACCGTCGATGACGCCAGCGTGTCGCCCGCATCGTCGTGAAACGATGCGGCTGCCGATTCGTCGGCGGGCAGCGCATCGAGCGCCGCCTGCACGTCGCCGCGGCGGATCGCGAGCGACAGCCGCCCGATCGGCGAATCGAGCCCGAAGCGGTAATTGCGTTCGAGCCACACGACGCAGTCCGCGAGCGGCGCCGACGCCGGCGCGGGCGTGCCGGCGGACGCGGCAGCGGCTTCGCCGGTCAATGGCGATGCAGCCGCCGTCGCCACTGCCGATGCAAGTGCCGCGTCGTCTGCGTCGAACGGCGGTAGCTCGACGGCGTCGAGCCATGCGAGGTCGTTGGCCTCGATCCAGGCCGGCGCATTGCCGTCTGGTGCGCCGGCATCGGCCGGTGCCGACTCGGTGGGCTGTGGCGGCGCGATGTCGGCCGTCGACGACACTTCGTCATCCTGCGGTTCGTCGTCGAAGAGCGACGCCTGTCGCGCATCGACTTTCGACGACCGAGGCGCCGATCTGCGTGAAACGGGAGCAGACGCCGATGGCGACGCCGGAGCACGTGCGGAAGCAGGAACCGGATGCGCGGCCGAAATTGCCGCCGCCGGCGCAGCTTCGTCCGGCATCGGCAACGCCGCGACGAACGCCGCCTCGTCGATACCCAGCGCCTGCGCGATGCGCGTGCGCGCCGCGGCGGTGAACGCCGGCCGCGCGCTCAGCTCCGCGAACACGGCGCCGGCCTCGACCGCGGCCAGTTGATCCTTGTCGCCCAGCAACACGAGCCGCGCGCCCGGCGCGAGCGCGTCGAGCAGATGCGCGGCGAGCGCGACGTCGATCATCGACGCTTCGTCGACGACGATCAGATCGTACGGCAGAGGATTGTCGCGATGATGCCGGAAACCGGCCGCCCCGCCGCCGCCCAGCAGCCGATGCAGCGTGTACGACGTGTCGGGCAAGCGCGCCGCGAGCTCGGGCGGCAGATCGCCGGCGCGCGCGTGCAGCGCCTCCTGCATCCGCTGCGCGGCCTTGCCGGTCGGTGCGGCCAGCGCGATGCGCAGCCCCGGATGGGCGTCGAGCAGACAGGCCAGCACGCCGACGACGGTCGTCGTCTTGCCCGTGCCCGGCCCGCCGCTGACGATCGTCACGCGGCCCGTCAGCGCGACGATCGCCGCCACGCGCTGCCAGTCGACTTCGCCCGTAGCCGGCCCGAAGTAACGGGCGAGACTGTCGCGCAAGCGGTCGGGCGACAGGCCTTCGTCCGGCGCGGCGACACCGGCCTGCGCGACGAGCGCATCGGCGAGCCGCCGTTCGTAATCGAAATAGCGCGACAGGTACAGGTGATCGAGCCGATCGACGATCAGCGGCCGCTCGTCGCCGCGCGCGAGCGTGCCGAACGCGACCACGCCGCTCGCGGCGAGCGCGGCGCGCACTTCGTCGAGCGGTGCTTCGTAGCGCTGCGCGAGCGCGCCAAGCGCGACGCACACGTGGCCGCCGGCGGTCGCGCGGCTCGTCGCGAACGCGGCGCGCGCCGCCCAGCGCGCCGACGCGGACGGCGCACCGGCTCGCCGCGCGAGGTCGCCGATGCGGCGCGCAAAGCCCTCCGCGAGCGCGATGCCGAAATCGGCCGGCTCGGGCAGCCGCGCGACGAGGCCGCCGGTGAATTCGAGCATGTCGTCGGACGCGGTCATGCGCGGCCCCCTTCCATCATCCGGTCGAGTGCGTCGACGAGCGCGCGGGCGGGCCGCCGCGCATGCACGCCGGCCGGCTCGCCGCCGCTGCGCCAGCCGGGCCGCACGCCGCGCACGAACAGGTACAGGTAGCCCGCGATGTGCGTGTCGTAGTCGTAATCGGGCAGCCGGCCGCGCAGGTAACGATGCAGCGCGACCGTATAGAGCAGCGCCTGAAGGTGATACGCGTGATCGGCCATCGCGACGTCGAGCGCGCGCGGGCCATAGGCATCCGGCGTCGTGCCGAGGTGGTTCGACTTCCAGTCGACGATCCAGAAACGGCCGTCGTGTTCGACGATCATGTCGATGAAACCCTTGATGAAACCGGCGAGCGTACCCGCCTCCAGTGCAACGTCCGGATAGCCGTGCGCGACCAGCAGCCGGCGCAGCGCCAGCAGGTCGAGCGACGGCGCCGGGAACAGGAAGCCCATTTCGTCGATCCGCTTCGCCGGATCGAGATCGACGAGCCGCATACCCGGCACGAGCTCGGTGTGCACGACGTCGTCGACCAACTGCACCATCATCGCCGGCAGGCGCGTCGCAAGCGCCGGCCCGGCCTCCACCGGCCGGTCGTGCAGTGCGCCGAGCGCGGCCTTGTGCCACGTTTCGGGCGCCGTGAACCGGCTGAGCTCGAACAGGCGGTGCAGGCATTCGCCGGCCGCCGCGCCGCGCGGGAACGCGAGGATGTCGTCGTCCGGCGGGTCGGCCGCGACCATATCGGCCAGCATCGGTTCGCCGTCCGGCGTCACCGCGGCCAGCGCATCGTGATCGGGCCGCAGTTCGTCGTCGGGCACGGCCGCGACGCCCGCCTCCTCGCGCGCCATCGACGCGGTCAGCGAGCTGAAGCTCGCCATTCGCCACGCATCGCGCAGCACGCGCGTCGCATGACGCGCCGCGAGCGTCTGCGACGCGTCGTGCCCGGCCGCGAGACGCTCGCGGCGCGCAGGCACGGGCAACGGCGCGACGCTCACGGGGCCGCCCGCAAGCGCGCGCCACGCCGCATCGAGCGCGGCTTCGTCGGGCGGGTCGTCGAGCCACGCATCGAACGCAAGGCCGGCGCCCGCGACGAGCCAGTTGAGCACGCTACGCCGCGCTTCGCGCGTCGAGCGCGACGACAGGTAGGGCCCGGCCACGACATAGCAGCGATACACCGCACGCGTGAGCGCCACGTAGACGAGCCGCGCGCGCTCCGCGGCCTGCTCGCGCAACGCCTGCCGCGCCGCGTTCGCGGCCGCTTCGTCGTCGCATCCGTAATGCAGCACCGCATCGCCCGCGTCGTCGTGATACTCGCGCGCATCGGGCAGCGCGGACGACGGGGGCTCGCGCAGGCCGCCGTCGTTCAGGAACGGACAGAACACGACCGCGTATTCGAGCCCCTTCGACTTGTGCACCGTGACGATCTGCACGAGGTTGCGATCGGATTCGAGCCGCAGTTGCGCTTCCTCGCCGCCGCCGTCGAGCCGTTGCGCGGCGAGCCAGCGCAGCGTCGGCGCGATGCCCGGCTGCGCGGACGCACGCGCCTGCGTCAACTCGGCCAGATGGTTGATGTCGGTCACGCGGCGCTCGCCGTCCGCACCGGCCATCAGCCGCTCGGCGATCCGCAGCTCGCGCGTGAACGTGCGCCACATCACCGCGAAGCCGCGTTCGCGCCACAGCAGCCGATACCGCGAGAAGCGTTCGACCCAACTCATCGCGTCGGCGCCGTCGGCCGCCGATGCACCGGGTGGCGCATCGCCGTCGCCTTGCTCCATGCGCCACAGCGCGCCGGCATCGAGCCCGAACCAGTCGGACGCGAGCGCCGCGCGCAGGCGCCGCAGGTCGCCCGGTGCATCGATCGCCGCCAGCACGCGTTCGAGCTGCTCGGCGTCGCCGGTCGAGAACACCGACGCCTGCGCCAGCTCGACGCTCCCGATGCCCCACGTCGCGAGCACGCGCTTCACGAGACTGCCCTGCCGGTGCGTCTGCACGAGCACCGCGATGTCGCCCGGCGACAATGGCGTGTCGCCCAGCCGCACGCGCCCGTCCCGCGCGCCGCGCATCAGCCGCGCGATCTCGGCCGCGCAAGCCTGGGCAGCCTGCGCTTGCGCATCGCGCTTGAGCAGCGTGCCCTCGCCGCCCGGCAGCGCCCATACGCGGAAATCGCCGGCCGGACCCGGATCGGTTTCGTCGACGAACGGCGCACGCACGCGCGTGCCGGCGCGCACCGCGTAATAGTCGAGCCCGTCGAGCACGAACGCGCGCGGATTCGACATGAAGAAACGGTTGCATGCGTCGACGATCGCGGGCGTCGAGCGCTGGTTCACCGCGAGCGTGTAGCACGCGCTCGCCCGCGCGCGCGCGGCGAGATAGGTATGCAGATCGGCCGCGCGGAAACTGTAGATCGCCTGTTTCGGATCGCCGACGAGGAACAGCGGGCCACCCGGCGCGAAGATCCGGTCGAAGATCGCGAACTGCAACGGATCGGTATCCTGAAACTCGTCGATCAACGCGGCCGGATAGCGTGCGCGCAGCGTCTCGGCGAGCCACGGATGCGCGTGCAGCGCGTGATACAGGTTCGCGAGCAGATCGTCGAACGACACGACGCGCCGCGTGCGCTTGCGCTCGGCCAGCTCGCCCGGCGCCATGTCGAGCCATTCGGCGATCAGCGCGAGCCAGCGCGCGCGCTGCGCGGCCTCGGCGGCGGCCACCGCCGCTTCGAGCGCGTCGGCCACGTCGAAGAACGCGTGGGCGGGTGTCGCGCCGCCTTTTTTCGTCGCTTTGGTCAGCGCGGTTTGCGTGAGCTTCAACGCGGCTTTCGGCAGCGCGGCCGTCGCGTCGCCCTGCTCGAAATGCACGGCCCACGCGGCGAGCGCATCGGCGACCGCATCGGGCTTGTGCGAGCGCTGATTGAGCGCCGGCTGCGCGGCACGCAGCAACGCATCGATCGCGTCGCGCTCGGCCGCCCACATCCGCGCCGCCTCGGCGAAGCATTCGGCCGCCGCCGCTTCCGCCGATTCGTCCGGCTCGGTCACGCCGTCCCAGCGCAGCGCGGCGAGCGGCTTCTTCAGCCGGCGTGCGAGCTGCGCATCGAGCGCGGCCGGGCCGGCGCCCGATTCGACGAGCCAGGTCGCGAAGCCCGGCCAGCGCGCGGCCGCCGGTTCGACGCGCGTGCGCCAGAAATCCGCCGCGAGTTCGAAGCGCAGCGACGCATCGTCGGCCTCCATGTCGAACGCGAACGGCATCGCCGCCGCGAACGGCGCTTCCTGCAGCGCGCGCTGGCAAAACGCGTGGATCGTATGGATCGCGGCCTGGTCGAACGCGCGCAGCGCACGGCGAATCCGCTTCACGGCCGTCTCGGCGTCGAGCGCGCCGCCTTCGCCGAGCGTGGTCTCCAGCAGGCGCGCGATGAACGGATCGCCGCCGTCGTCGCCCGTGTCGAGCGCATGCGCAAGCTGTGCGAGCCGGCTGCGAATCCGCTCGTGCAGCTCGGCCGTCGCCGCTTTCGTGAAGGTCACGACGAGGATTTCGTCCGCGCCGAGATCCTTTTCGAGCAGCAGGCGCACGTACAGCGCGCAGATGTTCCAGGTCTTGCCGGTGCCGGCCGACGCCTCGATCTGGTTGACGCCGTCGAGCGGGCACGCGAACACGTCGAGTTCGAGCGCCAGCTGCTGCGACACGGCACTCATGCGACCTCCTTCAGATGCTCGACGAGCGGTTCGAACACGAGCCGCGCGAGCGTGCCGAACGGCTCGTCGAGCGACGGATGCGCACCGCGCCACGCGATCGCGATGGCCGGATCGTCGGCTTCGCTCACGACCCGTTCGTTGATCCACACGCTCGCGGCCTTGGCCTCGCCGTCGGATACCCTCGCCCACGCACTGCGCGGGAAAAACCGCAGCGGCATGCGTCGACCCGCGCGAAACAGCGCGGCCAGCGGCGCGAGCCGGTCGAGCGGCGCCGCCACCGGCGTCAGCTCGAACGCGCCGCCGCTGCCGAACCACAGCGTGCGGCGCGGGCCGCCGGGCTCGATCGCGCAGTAGACGAGATGTGCGAGCCACGCGGACAGGTAGTCGCGCGCGCTCGGCCGCGCATAGCGATAGATGACCTGCCCGGCCGGTGTCAGCCGGTTCAGCGTGCCGTGCAATTCGAATGGCGCGCGCACCGCATCGGCCGCCAGCATCGCGTCGTCGGCGCCGAACAGCGCCTGCTCGGTGTCGGGCCACTTCGGCACGACGATGAGCGAGAACGGCCGTCGCTCGATGCCGTCGGCCAGCGCACGGCGCACGTTCGACGCAAGCTGCGTCATCGAACCGAGTGCCTGGTCGCGCCACACCGCGCCCGTCGCGCCGCCGGGCAACTCCGGGCTCGCGTCCGCAATGCGCAGCGCGTGATCGTGCACGCCGCCGTCGCCTGCTTCGATCAGCAGCGGCAGCACGCGCTCGGCCAGCGCGTCGCTGCCGGCAAAGTCGAGCGCGAACGGCTCGGTATCGAGCAGTTCGGCCTGCGCGTCGGCCAGCACGATGCCGAGCCGGCCGCGCAGCAACGCACGCGCCGGATGCCGCCAGAAACGTTCGAATTCGCCGAACGCGACGGGCTCGACCGGCTCGGCCGGCAGCGGCTGCGCGAAGAAAGCTTGCTCGCGCGGCCCGTCGCGCGACGCTTCGGCAGCCAGCAGCGACGCGAGCGTCGCCCGCTCGGCGTCGTACGAAACGAGGTCGCTGCCCGGCTGGAAATACGCGGCCGCGAACGGCTGCAGCGGATGCTCGACGATGAACGCGCGGCGCGCGGCGTCGACCGCGTCCGGTGCGGCGCCGGGCCCGGCCGTGACGTCCGCCAGATGATCGAGCAGTTCGTCGACGAGCGCCGCGGGCGGCAACGGCGCATTGTCGCGAATGCTGCGGCCCGTATAGGCGATCAGCAACCGGTCGCGTGCGGCCAGCAGCAAATCGAGAAACAGATTGCGCTCGTCGTCGCGCCGCTGCCGGTCGCCCAGCTTCGGCAGCACGGCCATCAGGTCGAATTCGTCCGCGCGCGCGAGGCTCGGCAGCACGCCGTCGTCCATCCCGAGCAGGCAGACGACGCGATACGGCAGCCCGCGCAGGCTCGTCAGCGACGAGAACGTGACGCCGCCCCACGGCACGCCGCCGCGGGCCGGATCGTCGAGCGCCGCCGCGAGCCCCGCGCGGACGACGGCCGCCGGCAACGCCTCGTCGGGCGCGCCCTCCGTCATCGCGGCCAGCATCGCGTCGAGCGCGTCGCGCACACCGGCCAGCGCGTCGGCATACGCAGCGCCCGAATCGAAGAAGCGCGCGAGCGTGTCGCCAAACAGTTCGCTCCAGCCGCGCGGCGTGTGCGATTCCGCGAGCCGCCGCGCGAAGCCGTCGAGATCGTCGGTGAAGCGCGCGAGCCGGCCGAGCAGTTCGGCCTCGCTGCCGGTGGCCGCCTCGATCGGCAGCCATGCACCGATCGGCGCCGCGCCTTCGGGCATCGCATAGCCGAGAAAGAGCCGCGCGAGCGCATCGGAGAACGTATGGCGCGGCGCGGGCACGGCCGCGTCGTCGCTCGCGAGCGGCGACAGCCCGCGCCGCGCGCCGGCGGCCGCGAGCCAGGTCTGCACCGTTTCGAGCGCGGCCGCGTCGATGTCGTAGCGCGCGGCCACCGCATCCACGCGCAGCCATTCGACCAGCTCCGGCGCGCCGACCTGCCGCTCCGGCAACGCAAGCCAGTCGAGCAGCACGCGCGCGACCGGGTTCGCCTGCGACGGCGGCAGGCCGGTGATCCGGTAAGGCACCCGCGCGCCGCCGGCGCCGGCCGTGCCGAACACCGCGTCGATCAGCGGCCCGGCCGCGGCGAGATCGGCCACCGCGACGAGCACGTCGGACGGCTGCAGGCTCGCATCGGCGTCGAACCACGCGAGCAGCCGGTCGTGCAGCACCTCGAGCTGGCGCGCGAGGCTGTGGCACACGTGCACCTCGATTCCGCGCTCGACCGGCGTGTCGCCGATTTCGGCTTCCGGCTGCAGCTCGAGGATCGCGTTCTGCACGCGCGCGAGCCAGGTGGACGCGGGATTTTCGACGAAACGCGACGCATCGCCCGACGCGGCGCTTTCGGTCAGCTCATGCAGCATGTGCAATTGCGCCTGCGTCTGCCTGCCCCATTCGGCGAGCAGCGGATGGCCGACTTCCTGGTAGTCGCGCCGCCCGGCCGCATCGAGCGCCTCGGCGTGCGCGGCGGTCACGATGTCGAACCAGAATTCGCGGCACGGGTTCAGCGCGTAGACACGCACGTCGATCCAGCGCGACAGTTCGCGCAGCAGCGCGACGTGCAGCGGCGGCATCGTCGGCAGCGCGAACACGCTGACCGATTCGGGCCAGTCGGCGCGTGCGACCGCCTCGGCATCGAGATGGCGCGCCTCGACGAGGAAACGGTGCGCCGGCGGCGTACCGCTGTCGCTCAGCTCGGCCAGCAGCGCACGCCACAGCGCGGCCTGCCAGCGTTCGTCGTCGCGCGCGGCGTCGCTGATCCCGCGCGGCGCGCCGTCGCCCGCGAGCACCGATTCGCCGGCCTGCCACGCGGCCAGCCATTCGGGGCGATAGGTCAGGTAGTGATCGAGCACGGCCGCGACGCGATGGGCCAGTTCGTAGCGCATCGCGTCGTCGGAGGCCGACAGATACGCGGCCAGCCGCGGCGACGCGAGCCACGGCGCGTCGCCTGCCGGCTGTGCGAACAGCCGGTAGCAGCGCCACACGAGCCGGTCGGGCGCGAACGGCGAACGCGCGGGCACCGTCAGCACGCGGCCGATCTGCGCCCACAGCCACTGCGCGAGATAAGTGAACTCGACGTTCGCGCACACGCCATTGCGCGCGGCGATGTCGAGCTCGAGACGGCGGCGCAGCGCCGCGCTCGGCACGATGACCTGTTGCGGCGCCCACGGACCATTGCGGGCCGGGAACGCGGCCAGATCCTCGAGCAGCGCGTCGGCCAGCGTTTCGTGACGGTTCGAATAGAAAAGATGGAGCATGAAGCGGGCGTCGGAACCTCGCACCGGCGGGGCCGGGCGAACAGGATCACCAAGGATAGCAAATGGGCCGCCGCCGCGAACCTCGGCCGGAAAGCCAGCTTTTACGAGACGCGAAATACGATAGACTCGTCGCCAGTCAATACGCCGCCCCGGGCGTCTTCGTCTGTCATTCAGCTCATCGATGCGCTATTCGGTCGAAATCAGAAAGTTTTTCTACAGCCAGTACTTTTTCGGCGGCCTGCGGATCGCGGTCGGCGTGTCGCTGCCGGCCGTGTTGTGCCTGATCGTGTTTCACAACCGGGAGCTCGGCTTCACGATCTCGACGGGCGCGCTCGGCGCGTGCGTCGTCGACATGCCGGGCCCGCTCAAGTACAAGCACAACGAAATGCTCGCGTGCAGCGTGATCGGCTTCCTCGCCGCGCTCGCCACCGGCCTCGCGACCCCGAACATCTTCGCGCTGTGGCTCACGATCGTGCCGCTCACGTTCGTGCTGTCGCTGATCGTCGTCTACGGCAACCGCTGGCCGCAGATCAGCTTCGCGACGCTGTTCATGATGGTGATGACGCTCGAGGAGAAATTCACGCCGCTGCAGGCGTTCGTCAACGCCGGCTGGATTCTCGCGGGCGGCCTCTGGTACACGTACTGGGCCACGCTCGTGTCGCAATGGCAGGCGCGTCGGATCGAGCAGCAGGCGCTGGCCGAAAGCCTGTTCGCCTGTGCCGACTACCTGCTCGCGCGCGCGCAGTTCTACGATCTCGACGCCGATCTCGACGAGTGCTACCGCAATCTCGTCGCGAAGCAGATCACCGCGGTCGAAACGCAGGAAACCGCGCGCGACATCGTGCTGCGCAACCTGCCGAAACTGCGGCGCGGCAAGCTCGATCCCGGCCGCACGACGATGTACAACCTGTTCATCAACAGCGTCGACCTGCACGAGCTGTTCGTCGGCGCGCACACCGATTATCCGCTCGTGCGCAACACGTTCGGCGGAACGGACCTGATCATTTTCTATCGCGACCTGATCCGCAAGGCCGCCGCCGATCTCGAGGAGGTCGGCCTCGCGGTGCTCGAAAACCGCGCGCCGCATTCGCACATCAGCGTGAAGGCCGAGCTGCGCGCGATCGAGTACGAGATCGAGCTGATGCGCAAGAAGAACTTCGCGGCCACCAACCCGGAAGCGTATGCGGCCGTGCTCGCGACGTTCCGGCGCATCTGGAGCGCGACGCGCCTGATCGACCGGATGCGCCGCAACCTGTCGGGCCGTGCCGATCCGCAGCAAACCGAACTGAAGATCGACAAGGCGCTCACGCGCTTCCTGCAGCGCCGCCGCATGTCGCCGCTGCTGATCTTCTCGAACCTGAACATGCGCTCGCCGAGCTTTCGCCATGCGCTGCGCGTGACGATCGCCGTCGCGGTCGGCTTCTGGATCGGCCGGCTGCTGCCGCTCACGAACGCGTACTGGATCGTGATGACCACCATCATCATCCTGAAGCCCGGCTACTCGCTGACCAAGCAGCGCAACGCGGCGCGTATCGTCGGCACGCTGATCGGCTGCGCGGCGAGCGTCGCGCTGATCTACACGGTCAAGGATACGCACCTGCTGATCGCGATCATGTTCGGGTCGATGGTGATGAGCTACAGCCTGCTGCTGTTCAACTATGCGGCGAGCGTCGTGTTCACGTCGTCATACGTGCTGCTGATGTTCCACCTGCTCGCGCCGGGCAGCATGCGGATCATCGGCGAGCGCGCGATCGACACGGTGGTCGGCTGCATGATCGCGATCGCGGCGAGCCGGCTGTTCCCGTACTGGGAATACCGGCTGATGGGCAAGCTCGTCACCGACATGCTGACGTCCACCCGCAAGTATTTCGAGGCTGTATGGCGCGCCGGGCGCGGCATGTCGCCGCCGCCGGTGCCGACCGCCGACGGCGCTGCCGTCGTCGCGGGCGTCGCGGCCGCGATCGAGTCGCCGACGGCCAGCCTCGAGGACGACTACCGCTACCGCCTCGCCCGCAAGGACGTGCACATCGCGTTCGCGAATCTCGGGCAGGCGTTCCAGCGGATGATGATCGAGCCGAAGGCGCACCAGCGCTTCGTGCCCGAACTGAACGACCTGCTCGTGCAGACGCACGTGCTCGGCGCGCAGATCACGGCCGCCGCGCCGCTGATCCGCAGCGCATGCGCGGCCGATGGCGGCCTCGTTCACGACGACGCGCTGCAGCGCGGCCTCGCCGCCGTGCTCGACAATCTCGAGAAGGCCGAGGCCGGCGAGCCGCCGCCCGCCGACCAGCTCGAAGCGTCGAAGCAGATCACGCGCGATCTCGATGCGATGGTCGTGTCCGCGGAAAAATCCGATGCGGTCGGCGCCGAGCTCACGCACGACCTGAAGGTGCTCGCGCACCAGTGCAAGCAGATGCTCGCGTCGTCGCTGCTGATCCGCAAGGATGCGAGCGTGATCCGCCTGCCTGCCTGACCTCCGTATGTCCACGCCGGCAGGCCGGCCCGCGCACGCCGCGGATCGGCCTGCCGGCACGCCTCGATTCAACGATCCCCGAAGAAGCATGCCCCACGCGGCCCGCGGCGCGCGACCGCCCCACGCCCCGTTCCGCTCGCCGCACCAGTCAGGGAATACCCGATTCCGGTCACCGGCTCCGGCTTGTTATCATTCGTTCACATTCAAGTTGTATAGACAACTTGACGCATTCGAACCGGCGTCGCTCGCCAGGTTCGTCGCATAACGATATCGGAGACTCCTTGACGCCCTCTCCCGCCTAAAGGCGGAAGATTCCCACACCTGGCGATGCACGTCCGCATCGGAGAATGTTCAGCGCAGCGTTGGTATCTCGATCATGCTCGACACCACAGTCACTGCAGGCCCACTCTCTTATTCGCAGTCCCGCGATACCTTTCTGCCGCGTCGTGCTGTCTTTCGACCCGCACGCCAAACAGGACTGGGTGGAACCGCTTTCGTCGACTTCCTCGAACGTGGCCCCGTGCGCGATCGCTTTGTAGCGGAGCTTGTTTCGGAAGGACGACCAGGATGCGTCGTAGACGCTCTTCGCCATCCTGGTTCTGGCGAGTTTGACAGCCGACACGTTGCCGACCGCGATGTAATCGAAGCGCCACACCAGCTCGAGCGCGAGCTTGTGCTGGAAATCGGCTCGGGCATTCGCGATCTTGGCGTGCAGCTTCGCGATATGTCGCTTGTGCTTTCGCGCCCGTTGCGCTTTCGCCAGCTTTTCCGCCGCTCGTCGACCGAATTGGTCATTGGGCAGTTTCTCGCCGGTCGAAAGTGTGGCGAAGTCTTTCAGGCCGAGATCGATGCCCACACCGGAACGGACCGGGCGGACCTGCACATCGGGCATCTCGATCACGATGTTGAGAAACCAATTGCCGCGCGCATCCTGCGCAAAAGTTGGTTCCATCCTTAATCTTCCCTTCGGGAAGCGGTCGACTGTTGAACACCCGAAAAGTATTTCCGGCAAAGCGAAACGCGCCGCCCTCGCGCTTCAGGTCACGCCCCTTCAGCGGCACCCAGCCCAGCGATTTCCTGCCGCGATAGCGCAGGTAGGGCCGACGGCGCTGGCTGCGCGACTTCGCGTATTGCTCGCACGTCGCGTTGACCGTACCGGAGTGAATACCGAGTTCCTTGCTGCTCCCCGTCGTCAGCACGTTCAGATCGAATCCCGTCGGCCACTTCTTGCCCCACTTGAGCGCGTGCTTCTGCGTGTCATTGCAGAAGTTCCAGACGTAGTTCACCGCACGGCTCTGCTTGTTGAGCAGTCCGTTGAGCGACTTCATGCGGTAGCGGTAGACAAGGATCATGCCGGTGATCCTAACCCGTGGAAGAAGCTACCTGTCAACAGTACCCCTTTCCTTCCCGCCATCAATGGCGGAGTTTCGCGGAGCAAATTCTGATGAAAAACTTGCAGCGCCACCTGAGCGCGCGGCACATCCGCTTTCTCGCGCTGGGCTCGGCGATCGGCACGGGCCTGTTCTACGGTTCGGCGTCCGCGATCCAGCTCGCGGGCCCGGCCGTGATCCTCGCGTACATCCTGGGCGGCGCGGCCGTCTACATGGTGATGCGCGCGCTCGGCGAGATGGCCGTGCGCGAACCCGTCGCCGGCTCGTTCGGCCACTACGCGACCGAGAACCTCGGCCCGTTCGCGGGCTTTGTCACCGGCTGGACCTACACGCTCGAAATGGTGATCGTCGCGATCGCCGACATCACCGCATTCGGCATCTACATGGGTTTCTGGTTTCCGGACGTGCCGCAATGGATCTGGGTGCTCGGCGTCGTCGCGGTCATCTGCGGGCTGAACCTGTGCCACGTGAAGGTGTTCGGCGAGCTCGAATTCTGGCTGTCGATCATCAAGGTCGGCGCGATCGTCGCGATGATCGGCGGCGGCGTCGCGATCCTGCTGACCGGCATGCACTTCGGCCATTCGGCCGACGCGCCGACCTTTGCCAACCTGTGGAACCATGGCGGCTTCTTCCCGAACGGCGTCGGCGGGCTGATCGCGTCGCTGTCGGTCGTGATCTTCGCGTACGGCGGGATCGAGGTGATCGGGATGAGCGCCGGCGAGGCGAAGGACCCGGAACGCGTGATTCCGCGCGCGATCAACGCGGTGCCCGCGCGGATCCTGCTGTTCTACGTGCTGACGATGGTCGTGCTGATGTCGATCAGCCCGTGGACCGGCGTCGGCAGCGACGGCAGCCCGTTCGTGCAGATCTTCTCGGCGCTCGGCGTGAAGTCGGCCGCGACGATCCTGAATCTCGTCGTGATCAGCGCGGCGATCTCGGCGATCAACAGCGACATCTTCGGCGCGGGCCGGATGATGTTCGGGATGGCGCGGCAAGGCCAGGCGCCGCGCGTGCTGACGACGACGTCGCGCCACGGCGTGCCGTGGGTCACGGTGCTCGTGATGGCCGGCGCGCTGCTGGTCGGCGTGCTGCTCAACTACCTGATGCCGAAGGACGTCTTCCTGGTGGTCGCCGCGATCGCGACGTTCGCGACCGTGTGGGTCTGGCTGATGATCCTGCTGTCGCAGGTGGCGATGCGTCGCCGGCTGTCGAACGCCGAAGTCGCCGCGCTGAAGTTCAAGGTGCCGCTGTGGCCCGTCGCGCCGGCGCTGACGATCGCCTTCATGGGCTTCGTGATCGTGATGCTCGGCTGGTTCGACGATACGCGCGTCGCGCTCTACGTGGGCGCGGCGTGGCTCGCGCTGCTCGCGGCCGTGTTCTACGCACGGATCCGCCCGAAATTCGCCGCTGCGTCACGTTGACGCACGGCTGAGCTGCCGATGCGGCGCGCCGGTTCCGGCGCGTCTTCTGCCGTCCCGGTTCCGCGCGGCGCCCGTCGCGCCGGCAACCGCGGATCGACTCCGTTCACATGCCCCGCACGCGACCCGCCGGGCCGCGCACCGGCGCGTCAGTGCGACGCCGCGCTCGCGGCCTCGGCCGGATGGGCCTCGTCGTACGCGTGCTTCTGCGAAATCGCGTTGTACAGGATCGTCCCGATCACGAGCAGCACGGCCACGACGATCAGGATGCTCACGTTGCGGACAGGGTTCTTCTTGCGCTGATCGTTCATGGTCGGTGCCGCTCCGTCAAATTCGTCGAAGCGGGCATTCTACGCGCTTGGCGCCGCGCTGCGCCGCCCCGTTCGCCGGTCCCCGCCGCCGGCCGCTCTCCGGCTTTCCGCAAGCTTTCGTTTGTTAATCATTCCCATTTCGATTTAGAATCCAGCGTCTTTCATTTTGTAATGTTTCGGGTCGCGCGGGCGGCAGGCGCGCCGCGGAACGCTCCCTCGTCCACCTGCCGCACCGGAGTCTCCATGTCGAATCCGCGCACCCGCCTGCTGCCGCTCGCCGGCGCCCTCGCCCTGACCGCGGCCGCCTTCGCGCCGCTTGCCCACGCGGCCGAGGAAGTGAGCCTGTACACCACCCGCGAGCCGAAGCTGATCCAGCCGCTCATCGACGCGTTCACGAAGCAGAGCGGCCTCAAGGTCAACACGGTGTTCGTGAAGGACGGCCTGCTCGAGCGCGTGAAGGCGGAAGGCGCGCAGTCGCCGGCCGACGTGCTGATGACGGTCGACGTCGGCAACCTGCTCGACCTCGTCGACGGCGGCGTCACGCAACCGGTGCGCTCGAAGGCGCTCGACGACGCGATTCCCGCGAACCTGCGCGGCGCGAACGGCGACTGGTACGCGCTGTCGCTGCGCGACCGCGTGCTGTACGTCGAAAAGGACCTGAAGGTCGATGCGTTCCGCTACGAGGATCTCGCCGATCCGAAATGGAAGGGCAAGGTCTGCATCCGCTCGGGCCAGCATCCGTACAACACCGCGCTCGTCGCGGCGATGATCGCGCACGACGGCGAGGCCGCGACCGAGACATGGCTGCGCGGCGTGAAGGCCAACCTCGCGCGCAAGGCGACCGGCGGCGACCGCGACGTCGCGCGCGACATCCTCGGCGGCATCTGCGACGTCGGCCTCGCGAACGCTTACTACGTCGGCCATATGAAGAATGCGGAAGCCGGCAGCGATGCGCGCAAATGGGGCGACGCGATCAAGGTCGTGCGCCCGACGTTCGCGAACGCGAAAAGCGGCGGCACGCACGTGAACATCAGCGGCGCGACGGTGGCGAAGCACGCGCCGCACAAGGCCAATGCGGTGAAGCTGCTCGAATACCTGGTGTCGCCGGAGGCGCAGGCGCTGTATGCGCAGGCGAACTACGAATATCCGGTGCGCGCGAACGTGAAGCTCGACCCGGTGATCGCGAGCTTCGGTACGCTGAAGGTCGACCCGCTGCCGCTCGCGGATATCGCGAAGCATCGCAAGCAGGCGAGCCAGCTCGTCGACAAGGTCGGCTTTGACAACTGACGCATCGCCTGCTGCCCGCGCCTGTCGCGAGCCGCGCGGTCCGCGACCGCGCGTGCGACCGCGCGCGGGCAGCCTGTGGCTGCTCGCGGCGCTGACGATCGCCGCGGCGGTCGCGGCGCCGCTCGCGGTGCTCGTGGCCGCCGCGTTCGACGCCGATCTCGCGCACTGGCGCCATCTCGCCGAATTCGTGCTGCCGCAGGCGCTCGTCAATACGCTGCTGCTGCTCGCCGGGGTCGGCACCATCGTGTCGATCGTCGGCACCGGCTGCGCATGGCTCGTCACCGCGTACGATTTTCCCGGCCGCCGGATCCTGACCTGGGCGCTGCTGCTGCCGCTCGCGGTCCCCACCTACATCGTCGCGTTCGCGTATCTCGACCTGCTGCATCCGATCGGCCCGGTACAAGGCGCGATCCGCTGGCTGCTCGGCTTCGACAGCCCGCGCCAGTTCCGCCTGCCCGACCTGCGCTCGCTGCCCGGCGCGATCTTCGTGCTCGGCTTCGTACTGTATCCGTACGTCTATCTGAGCACGCGCGCGATGTTCGTCACCCAATCCGCAAGCCTGCTCGAAGCCGCGCGCACGCTCGGCGCCGGCCGCGTCGCGACGTTCTGGCGCGTCGTCGTGCCGCTCGCCCGGCCGGCAATCGCGGTCGGCGTGAGCCTCGCGCTGCTCGAAACGCTGAACGATATCGGCGCGTCGGAGTTCCTCGGCGTGCAGACGCTGACCGTGTCCGTCTATACGACGTGGATCACGCGCTCCGATCTCGCCGGCGCCGCGCAGATCGCACTCGCGATGCTCGCGATCGTCGTCGGCATGATCGCGCTCGAACGTTACGGGCGCCGCCGCCAGCGCTACGCGCACGGCCGGCGCATGCGTCCGATCGCGCCGCGCCGCCTGACCGGCCCGGCCGCGCTGGGCGCCGCGGTGCTCGGCTGGCTGCCCGTCCTGCTCGGTTTCGGCGCGCCGGCCGCATACCTCGCGGTCGAAACGGCCAAGCGGCTGCACGTCGTCGGCGGCGTGTCCGCGCAACTGATGACGGGGCTCGCGAACACGCTGACGATCGCGACCGCCGCTACCGCCGCGACGCTCGCGTGCGGGCTCGTCGTCGCGTGGGCCGCGCGCGCGCAACGCGACAGCGCCCGCGCGGGCCCTGCCCGCCTGTGCGCGCGGATCGCGAGCCTCGGCTACGCGGTGCCGGGCACCGTGCTCGCGATCGGCCTGCTGATGCCGTTCGCGGCGGCCGACCGGCTGTTCGGCGCGGCGCTCGGCCGCGACGGGCTGCTGCTGATGGGCTCGGCCACCGCGCTCGCGATCGCCTATACGGTGCGCTTTCTCGCGATCCCGGCCGGCGGCATCGAGGCCGGCCTCGCGCGCATTCCGCCGTCGCTCGAACAGGCCGCGCGCTCGCTCGGCGAGACGGCCGGCGGCACGCTGCGCCGCGTCCACCTGCCGCTGTTGCGGCCCGCGCTCACGACGAGCGCGCTGCTGGTGTTCGTCGACGCGATGAAGGAATTGCCGGCCACGCTGCTGCTGCGCCCGCTGAACTTCGACACGCTCGCGACCTGGCTGTATGCGGAAGCCGCGCGCGGCACCTATGAAGATGGCGCGGTCGCCGCGCTCGCGATCGTGGTGGCCGGGCTCGTGCCCGTGATCCTGCTCGCCCGCACCCGCCACAAGATCGGAGCCTGACACCGTGAACCTGCTCGAACTCGACGACCTCTGCATCGCCTACGACACGCCGCACGGCCGCCGCACTGTGGTCGACGGCCTGAGCCTCGCGCTGCCGCGCGGCGAGATCGGCTGCCTGCTCGGCGCGTCCGGCTGCGGCAAGACCACCGTGCTGCGCGCGATCGCCGGCTTCGAGCCCGTGCGCATGGGGCGTATCGTGCTGGACGGCACGCCGGTCGCGGCGCCGTCGCTCGACGTGCCGCCCGAGCGACGGCGGATCGGCCTGATGTTCCAGGATTACGCGCTGTTCCCGCACCTGAGCGCGGCCGACAACGTCGCGTTCGGACTGCGGCGCATGCCGAAGGCCGAGCGGCGCCTGCGCGTCGCGGAGTTGCTCGACCTCGTCGGCCTCGCCGATGCCGGCGACGCCTATCCGCACGAACTGTCGGGCGGCCAGCAGCAGCGCGTCGCGCTCGCGCGCGCACTCGCGCCGTCGCCGGAATTGCTGCTGCTCGACGAGCCGTTCTCGAACCTCGACGTCGATACGCGCGAGCGGCTCGCGTTCGAGCTGCGCGACATCCTGAAGCGTACGGGCCACACCGCGATCCTCGTCACGCACAACCAGGCGGAAGCGTTCGCGATCGCCGACCGGATCGGCGTGATGAAGGATGGCCAACTCGCGCAATGGGATACGCCGCACGCGCTGCATCATCATCCGGCCAGCCCGTTCGTCGCGGATTTCGTGCGCCGCGACGCGCTGGCCGACGAACGCGCACGCGCGCTGGCGCGCGGCCGCTGAAGCCGCGCCGCCGACGCGATGGCGCGGCGGCGTGCCCGTCAGGCCGGCTCGGCCAGATCGCGCACGGGCAGCGCGGTCGAATACTTGATCTGCTCCATCGCGAACGACGAACTGACGTCGAACAGCGGCACCGTGCGAATCAGTTGCTTGTACACGCGGTCGTAGTCGTCGATGCCGGCCACGACGACGCGCAGCAGGTAATCGGTCTCGCCGCTCATCCGGTAGACCTCGACTACTTCCGGCATGTCGCGCACCGCCTGCGTGAAGCGCCGCGCCCACTCCTCGGTATGCTGGTTCGTGCGGATCGCGACGAACACGGTCGTGCCGACCCCGAGCTTGCGCGGATCGCACAGCGCAACCTGCGCGCGAATCGCGCCGGTTTCCTTCAGCCGCTGCACGCGCTTCCAGCACGGCGTCTGCGACAGGTTCACGCGCTGTGCCAGCTCCGCGATCGGCAGCGTGGCATCCGCCTGCAGCAGCTCCAGCAGCTTGCGATCGATGGCGTCCATTTCTCCATTCCCTCGTCGATAGAAATTTATTCTATTCATCCTGCCCGACGGGGAACAATATGAAAACTGTCTTGGCGCGTCGACCGGTGTAAATACCGATCCGTCACGCAGTCGCCGCGCCAGAAGAAACAGGCGACGCCACCCGACAGGGCGGAATCGCCTGAATTTGCCGGCGCGTCGCGGCTTGCGCGTCGCGCGCGCCCCGGCCGGCGCTCACACGCCGCCGGCCGTCATGCCGCTCAATATGCGACCGTCGCGATCTCGCGCACGAAGCCGTCCTGCTCGAGCGCGTCGACGAACGCGACCGCGTAGTCTTCCGCCGAGATCTTGCTGTTGCCTTGCGCGTCCACGATCAGCTTGCCGACGCCCGTGCGGAACGTGCCCGTGCGCTCGCCCGGCGCGATCAGCGCGGCCGGCGCGAAGAAGGTCCAGTCGAGATCGGCGACCGTCTTCAGGAAGTCGAGCGCGTCGCGGTGCGCGAGCGCGACCGCCTTGTACGCTTCGGGGAAACCTTCGGTGTCGACGAGCTGCTTGCCCGGCGCGACTTCGAGCGAACCTGCACCGCCCACCACGACGAGCCGCTTCAAACCGGCCTGACGCGTGCCGGCGACCAGCGCCTTCGCAACCGCGACGACCTTCGCCGCGTCGTCCTGCTTCGGGCCGTACGCGCTTGCGACGACGTCATGGCCCGGCAGCGCGGCCGCGATGCTGGCCGCGTCGAACAGGTCGGCCGCCTTCGCGGTGATGCCGTCGCCGGATGCGCCCGGATGGCGCGACAGCGCCGTGACACGGTGGCCGCGCCGCACGGCTTCCGCCGCGATGCGCGAGCCGATCATGCCGGTGGCGCCGAACAGCGCGATATTCAACGAACGTTGCGTCATATCGATTCTCCAGAGTTGAAAATATGTAACACAATTAATTACATATAAGACCGAAAAAAACGGGGCGAAGCCCCCGTTGCGCCGATCGCCGCGCGTACGCGCCGTCCGGCTTCCTGCCCTGCCTGCCGACCGTCAATCGCCGTCGGCACCCGCCATCGATTACCCGCCGGCGCGCGCCGCCCGTTGCGTGCGCTGCTCCCGATCCAGCATGTCGGCCGTCACGTCGACGAGCGTGCGTGTGGCGAGCGACGCCTCCATCGCGCGCTGCGCGTCGCCGATATAGCCCGTCAGCACGCCCTGGATGTGCCGCCCGACGAGACACGCCGGATTCGGCGCCTCGCGGTGCAGCGCGAACAGCTGCGCATCGTCGACCGCGCGATACACGTCGAGCAGCGTGATCTCGCCCGGCTCGCGCGCCAGCAGCGCACCGCCGCCCGCGCCGAGCTGCGACGTCGTCAGCCCTGCGGCCGCCAGCATCGACAACAACCGGCGAATCAGCGCCGGATTCGTATTCACGCTGCCCGCGATGATGTCGGACGACAACGGCGCGCCTTCCTGCATCGACAGCAAGGCGAGCACGTGGACGGCAAACGCGAACCGGCTGCTGGTATTCATTCGTGACTCACTCGGCGACGCCGGCCCGACCCGCAACCGGCGACATATGTAACCATCATAATTACAATTCGCGGATCATGCAAGCCCGCGTCATTCGCCGCTCGCGGGTTTCGTCCCCGAGGCGCCCTGCCGGCTCCACTGCTGGAGTTTCTTGCCGGCTTCGGCGATCTTCGCGCCCGCTTCGGAAGCCGCATGCGCGACGACCGCGGACGCCGCCGCGTCGATCTGCGCCTGCGCGGCCGACGCGAGGCCGCTGGCGGACAACGGCGGCACGGCCGACGCCGCGGACGCGAGGCCGGCCTTCGCCGCGTTGATCTGTTGATTGACGGTGCTTGCCACCTGGTCGAGCGCCTTGGCCGCATTGTTCGCGGCGTCGGCCGCCGCGCTGGCGGCCGTATCGGGTTGGGCGGCCGGCGTGCCGGACTTCTCGCAGCCCGCGAGCAACAGCAGCGCACCGGCGGCCACGGCCGCCAGCACGAACCCGGGCGCGCGACGCGCCCGCGATGTCTTCATGTTCATCAGCAATCTCCGGCCGCGCATGGCGCGACCTCGTGGTTGGACCGGGGTTGATGATACCGCCTGTGGAACAGGCCCAATGACGACCCACCATTAAAAATGCCTTTCAATTTCGGACTCGTCTGATTCAATCGCACGCGCCACGCCTCTAAAGTGGGCACGCTTCGATCCGCTTCGTACGTGCCCCTTTCCCTCGTCATGGCTTTCCTCGTTGATTGGCTCATCGCCCTGGCCGCGCTGCTCGCGGCCACCCTGTTCCTGTGTCTGCGCGCGCCGTCGGCGCGCCGCCTCGCCGCATCCGGGCGGCCGCGCCGCATCGCCTGTGCGCGCCTGCTCGCGCAGGCCGTGATCGGCTTCTGGACGGCCGCGCTGATCGTCGCGCAAGGCATCCTCGGCGCCGATGGCGACGGCCAGTCCCTCGCCAGCTTCGCCGCGCTCGCGTTCGCCGCGCTCGGGCTGGCGACCGTCGCCGCCTACTGGTCCGCGTGCGCGCTGCGGCTGCGCCGGCCGCCCACGCTGTTCGAGCGCCACTGACGCGCCAGATCGGTGCGCGCCCCGCGCCGCCGCGCACCGCCTCATTCGTCGTACGCACCAGCTCGGCACGCATCGCACCACGCACGTGCACCCGACGCGCTGCGCGGCCGGCGGCGGTCACGCCCCGATCCCGTGCACGATTCACCGGAATGCCGCATCGCGCGGGTCTCCGGGCACCAATTCCACGCAGCCGTTCACCACGTTGGCTCGATACTTGCATTCCTCGCCCGTTTTTTGCGCAAGGAAGCCACGGCATGGATGGTCTGAAATCCGGCGTCGACACACTGTTCCTGTTGATCGGTGCCGTCATGGTGCTCGCGATGCACGCGGGCTTCGCATTTCTCGAACTCGGCACGGTTCGCAAGAAGAACCAGGTCAACGCGCTCGTGAAGATCCTGGTCGACTTCTCGGTGTCGACGCTCGCATATTTCCTGATCGGCTACACGATCGCGTACGGCGTCGAATTCTTCGACGACATCGGCACGCTGTCGCAGCACAACGGCTACGCGCTCGTGCGGTTCTTCTTCCTGCTGACGTTCGCGGCGGCGATCCCGGCGATCGTGTCCGGCGGCATCGCCGAGCGCGCGAAGTTCAATCCGCAGCTCGTCGCGACGCTGATCATCGTCGGCTTCATCTATCCGTTCTTCGAAGGCGTCGCGTGGAACGAGCGCTACGGCGTGCAAGCGTGGCTCACGCACGCGTTCGGCGCGCCGTTCCACGACTTCGCGGGCTCGGTCGTCGTGCATGCGTTCGGCGGCTGGGTCGCGCTGCCGGCCGTGCTGCTGCTCGGCGCGCGCCACGGCCGCTATGCGAAGGACGGCCGGATCGCCGCGCATCCGCCGTCGAACATCCCGTTCCTCGCGCTCGGCGCGTGGGTGCTCGCGGTCGGGTGGTTCGGCTTCAACGTGATGAGCGCGCAGACGCTCGACAAGATCAGCGGCCTCGTCGCGGTGAACTCGCTGATGGCGATGGTCGGCGGCACGCTCGCGGCATGGATGGCCGGCCGCAACGACCCGGGCTTCACGTACAACGGGCCGCTCGCGGGCCTCGTCGCGGTCTGCGCGGGCTCCGACGTGATGCACCCGATCGGCGCGCTCGTCACCGGCGCCGCGGCCGGTGCGCTGTTCGTCGCGATGTTCACCTGCGTACAGAACCGCTGGCGCATCGACGACGTGCTCGGCGTCTGGCCGCTGCACGGGATGTGCGGCGCGCTCGGCGGCCTCGCGGCCGGCGTGTTCGGGCTGCCGGCGCTCGGCGGTCTCGGCGGCGTGTCGTTCCTGTCGCAGCTCGTCGGCACGCTTGGCGGCATCGCGATCGCGACCGCGGGCGGCACGCTCGTCTACGGCGTGCTGAAGGCGACCGTCGGCCTGCGTCTCGATCGCGAAGCCGAATTCGACGGCGCGGACCTGTCGATCCACCGCATCTCGGCCACGCCCGAGCGCGACTGAGCGCAAACGCTTGCGACCGGCGTCCGTCAGCTCACCGGACGGACGCCCGACGCATCATTACGTTTCCGATTCAAAAAACTTTCATCTAGCGTCCTTACACTTCGGTCCAGTTTTCAATCTGCCTTCACGAAGCTTGCCGCTCGCCTGCTTCGCGAAGGCCATGCTTCCAACAACCGAAACTGGACTCCACATGCCCGCGTTGCCCAATGCTTCCCGTCGTCAGGCCCTGAAGATCCTCGCCGGCGCGCCGATGCTTCCCCTTTCCGGCCTCGCGCTGCCGGCCCTGCTGACGGGTTGCGGCGGCGACGACGATCCCGCGTCGACGCCGGTCGCCGCCGCCTATACGTCGGCGGCATTCTCGGCGATGGCCGCGCCGACGCTCGATAACGCGGCCGCGATGGCCACGACGACGGTTGGCTCGACGCTGGCGGTGTCGTTCTCGGACGGCTCGTCGCGCAACTTCAAGCTCGCGTACAAGCCGTTCTTCGTGACCGGCGACATGGTGCCGGACGGCAACGGCGGCACGACGCTCGCGGGCGGCTACTACGACATCAACAACCAGCCGATCATCGATCGCTCGGTCGCCGGCAAGGAACGCCAGTTCTATTCCGACTGCCCGGACGGCAGCTCGCTG
Organism: Burkholderia sp. CpTa8-5; assembly: GCF_017815045.1. NCBI lineage: Bacteria > Pseudomonadati > Pseudomonadota > Betaproteobacteria > Burkholderiales > Burkholderiaceae > Burkholderia > Burkholderia sp. CpTa8-5. The sequence goes on along the minus strand of NZ_JAGIQD010000018.1, from coordinate 18,838 downwards.
CTGACGCTGAAGAACGCCACCGTGCCCGGCGTGAAGGGCAACGCGGTGTTCGCGGTCGTGCAGTTCGAATACACGACGCGCGACCAGGCGAGCGCATCGCAGTACGGCCAGCTGCCGTCGCCGATCGCGGTGATCACGCTCGACCAGGACCCGGCCACCGGCGCGCTGAAGGTCGTGAAGTACCACAACGTCGACACGTCGAAGGCGCACGGCCTGTGGATCACCTGCGGCGCGAGCCTGTCGCCGTGGGGCACGCACCTGTCGAGCGAGGAATACGAGCCGGACGCGACGAAGGCCGCGACCGACGCGCAGTTCAAGGCATTCAGCAAGAACACGTTCGGCGACGAGACGAAGGCGAACCCCTACCACTACGGCCACCTGCCCGAGATCACCGTGAATCCGGACGGCACCGGCACCGTGAAGAAGCACTACTGCCTCGGCCGCATCTCGCACGAGCTGATCCAGGTGATGCCGGACCAGCGCACCGTGATGATGGGCGACGACGCGACCAACGGCGGCCTGTTCATGTTCGTCGCGGACAAGGCGGCCGACCTGTCGGCCGGCACGCTGTACGTCGCGAAGTGGACGCAGACGTCGTCCGCCGGCGCGGGCACCGCGACGCTCACGTGGATCAGGATCGGCCACGCGACCAGCAGCGAGATCGAAGCGCTCGCGAACACGCTGAAGGCGTCGGACATCATGGACCTCGCGACCGTCGACCCGAACGATGCGAGCTACACGAAGATCCATTTCGGCGGCAAGTTCAACTGGATGCGCGTGAAGCCGGGGATGGAAAAGGCGGCCGCGTTCCTCGAGACGCACCGCTACGCGGCGCTCATCGGCGGCAGCATGGCGTTCACGAAGCTCGAAGGCACGACCGTGAACGCGAAGGACAAGATCGTCTACACGGCGATGTCGCGGATCGAGACGTCGATGGTCAAGGGCAACGCGGTGTCGCGCGACGTCGCGGTCGACAAGAAGATCGCCGCGGGCGCCGTCTACGCGCTCAACCTGAAGGCCGGCCAGCGCGACACGACGGGCGCCGCGATCGACAGCGAATGGGTGCCGGTCGACATGGGCGCGCCGGCCGCGCTGGTCGGCGAGGATCTCGCCGCGGCCGACGCGCTCGGCAACCTCGCGAACCCGGACAAGATCGCGAATCCGGACAATCTGAAGTTCTCCGAAAAGCTGCGCACGCTGTTCATCGGCGAAGACTCGGGGATGCACGTGAACAACTTCCTGTGGGCCTACAACGTCGACACGAAGTCGCTCGCGCGCGTGCTGTCGTGCCCGGCCGGCGCCGAATCGACGGGCCTGCACGCGGTCGACGAAATCAACGGCTGGACGTACATCATGAGCAACTTCCAGCACGTGGGCGACTGGGAATCGCCGCTGCACGACAAGGTCAAGCCGACGCTCGACCCGCTCGTGCGCGCGAACTACAAGGATCGCTTCGGCGCCAGCGTCGGCTACCTGACGGCCGAGCAGACCAGCATCAAGCTCGCGAAGGGCTGACCGGCCACGCACGAGGGGCGTGGCTCGCCAGCCGGGCACGCCCGACCGGGCCCCTTTCTTCATCATCGTTCATTCGTCGGCGCTCCACGCCGTTTCACGCGCGATGCCCACTGCGGGCATCGCGCTTTTTTTTGCGTGGGCGAATCGTGCAAGCGGCGCAAACGGCACGCGCAAGCAGGCGCGAAACCGGCCAGGACGGGGCGTTTGCGGCGATCGGGGGATAATACGGGCCTGACGCGTCCGGGCGGACGGTCGGAAAGACAGGCAAAAAAAAGCGCCACGGAGACCGTGGCGCTAAAAAAGTTCTAGCCATTCCGAGGGCCGTGCTAGAACCTGAGAGACTGCGCGAAACATCGTTGCCGGTTAAACTCTTGAAACGATGTTTCGAAAACGTGAGACATTCTTTCCGTTTCCGCCCGACAAGTCAAGCGGTATTTGCACCGGTTCATGCACTTTCCGGCAATGCTCCTTTGAGCGTTTTCCTAATAAACCAAGGGTGAACCCGTAAAATCTCATCCAATGACCGGTTCGCCCGCGGAACATGCATCCTTTGACAATAGTCCTACAATACCAACAAAATTGAAATCGAGTTTCGGAATTAGAGAGAATCCCTCGTGTCGACACCTGTAACCTCTCCCGCGTCGCGGGACCGTGAATCGTCGCCCGACGAGATCACCGCCCTTGCCCGCGGCCTCGCCGTGCTGCGCCGCATCGCGGCTGCCGACGCGCCCGTCAGCAACCGCGAACTGACCGAATTGACCGGCATCCCGAAGCCGACCGTCTCGCGCATCACCGCGACGCTCGTCAGCGCCGGCTTCCTGTTCCAGTTGCCCGACAGCGAGCGCTTCGTGCTGACCGCGTCGGTGCTCGAACTGAGCCACGGTTTCCTGCGCAACTTCGACATCCGCGCGCGTTCGCGGCCGTTCATGATCGAGCTGGCCGAGCGCACGTCGCTGTCCGTGCACCTCGCGGTGCGCGACCGGCTCGACATGGTCGCGATCGACGTGATCCGCCCGCGCTCGGCCGTGCTCGTCACGCGCCTCGAGATCGGCTCGCGGATGGACATCGCGCGTACGGCCGTGGGCCGCGCGTATCTCGCCGCGCTCGAGGACGACGAGCGTCGCCTGCTGCTCGAGTCGCTGCGCACCACGGCCGGCGACGACTGGCCGCACGTATCCGCCCGCCTGACGCCCGCGCTCGACGAAGCGATGCGCGACGGCCACGCGATCGCGATCGGCGAATGGCGCGAAGGCCTGAATGCGGTCGCGGCCGGTTTCGTCGGCCCGTCGGGCCAGCGCTATTCGGTGAATTGCGGCGGCGCGTCGCACCAGTGTCCGCCCGAATGGCTGCAGCAGCACGTGGTGCCCGCGCTGCAGGAATGCATCGCGAAAATCACCCGCGAAATCGGCGGCGCGCCGGCCCGGCGCATCGGCCTGTAACCGTTTCGTCATCGCGCCGTCGCGTTGTGTAACGACCGTAACCCGTTGAAAGATAGACCGCTGGACTGTAACGGGGACGGCACGTAGGATCATGCCCATCGTCGCGCCGCATTCGCGGTGCGCACCGCTCTTTTCCCGCGCGGATCGGCGGGGCCCCGGACCGAGCCGGGCCGCCCCGTCCCGTCACCCGCACGCCCACGCGCAGCCGAGCAGCCCGATTTCCGGCCCGCCGCGCCGTCTTCCTGACAGAACACGATGGATAACGAACAAAAGCCCACGCCCCCTTCGAAAGACCCCGCGCCCGCCGTCGCCCGGCGCCCGCGCCGCACGCTGCTGATCGGCACCGCCGCGGTCGTCGTGATCGGCGGCCTGTTGTGGTGGCACCCGTGGAACCGCACGCCGGCGGCAGGCAGCACCGCGAAAGGCGCGGGCGCCAGCGCCGCCGCGGGCAGCCATCGCGGCCGCGGCGGCCCCGCCGCGATGGCGAACATGCCGCAGCCGGTGCAGGTCGCGACCGCGACGCAGGGCGAGATGCCGATCGTGCTGTCCGCGCTCGGCACGGTCACGCCGCTCGCGAACGTGACGGTGAAGACGCAGCTGTCGGGCTACCTGCAGTCGGTGTCGTTCCAGGAAGGCCAGCTCGTCAAGAAGGGCGACGTGCTCGCGCAGATCGACCCGCGTCCGTACCAGGTCGCGCTCGAGAACGCCGAAGGCACGCATGCGCGCGACGCGGCGCTGCTCGCGACCGCCCGCCTCGACCTGAAGCGCTACCAGACGCTGCTGTCGCAGGACTCGATCGCGTCGCAAACCGTCGATACGCAGGCGTCCCTCGTCAAGCAGTACGAAGGCGCGGTGAAGACCGACCAGGCCGCGATCGATTCCGCGAAACTCAATCTCACGTATGCGCGCATCACGGCGCCGGTGTCGGGCCGCGTCGGCCTGCGCCAGGTCGACCCCGGCAACTACGTGACGCCGGGCGATACCAACGGCATCGTCGTGATCACGCAGTTGCAGCCGATGAGCGTGATCTTCACGACGTCGGAAGACAACCTGCCGCAAATCCTCAAGCAGGTGAACGCGGGCCAGAAGCTGTCGGTCACCGCGTACAACCGCAACAACACGGTGCCGCTCGAGACGGGCGCGCTCGCGACGCTCGACAACCAGATCGACACGAGCACCGGCACGGTCAAGCTGCGCGCGAATTTCGATAACAAGGCAGGCATGCTGTTCCCGAATCAGTTCGTGAACACGCGGCTGCTCGTCGACGTGATGCGCAACGCGACGATCGTGCCGACCTCCGCCGTGCTGACGGGCTCGATCGGCCAGTTCGTCTACGTCGTCAAACCCGACGATACGGTGACCGTGCGCAAGGTCACGATCGGGCCGGTCGACGGCGAACGCACGAGCATCGTCAGCGGCGTCGCGCTCGGCGAGCGCGTGGTGACCGACGGCTCGGACCGCCTGCGCGAAGGCGCGAAGATCTCGATTCCGGCCGACAAGCCGAAAGGCGCGTCGGGCGCGCACGGCGCCGGCGCGGCGTCGGGCGCCTCGGCGGCCTCGGGCGCGGCCGGTCATCGCGGCGGACACAAGCACGGCGCGTCGCAGGCCGCGGCCCCCGCGGCCCAGTAACGCGCGGGCCGCTCGATGAATCCATCCCGCCTCTTCATTCTCCGGCCGGTCGGCACCGCTCTCCTGATGGCGGCGATCATGCTGGCCGGTCTCGTCGCGCTGCGCTTCCTGCCGCTCGCCGCGCTGCCCGAAGTCGACTATCCGACGATCCAGGTCCAGACCTTCTATCCGGGCGCGAGCCCGGAGGTGATGACGTCGTCGGTCACCGCGCCGCTCGAACGCCAGTTCGGGCAGATGCCGTCGCTGAACCAGATGTCGTCGCAAAGCTCGGCCGGCGCGTCGGTGATCACGCTGCAGTTCTCGCTCGACCTGCCGCTCGACATCGCCGAACAGGAAGTGCAGGCCGCGATCAACGCGGCCGGCAACCTGCTGCCGTCCGACCTGCCCGCCCCGCCGATCTACGCGAAGGTGAACCCGGCCGATGCGCCGGTCCTGACGCTCGCCGTCAAGTCGAAGACGCTGCCGCTCACGCAGGTGCAGGACCTCGCGGACACGCGCCTCGCGATGAAGATCTCGCAGATCGCCGGCGTCGGCCTCGTGAGCCTGTCGGGCGGCAACCGGCCGGCCGTGCGGATCCAGGCGAACCCGACCGCGCTCGCGCAGTACGGGATGAACCTCGACGACCTGCGCACGACGATCTCGAACCTGAACGTCAACACGCCGAAGGGCAACTTCGACGGCCCGACGCGCGCGTATACGATCAACGCGAACGACCAGCTGACGAGCGCCGACCAGTACAACAGCGCGGTCGTCGCGTACAAGAACGGCCGCCCGGTGATGCTGACCGACGTCGCGACGGTCGTCGCCGGCTCGGAGAACACCAAGCTCGGCGCATGGGTGAATGCGGACCCGGCGATCATCCTGAACGTGCAGCGCCAGCCGGGCGCGAACGTGATCGCGACCGTCGACGCGATCAAGGCGCAGTTGCCGAAGCTGCAGGAAACGCTGCCGGCCGCGCTCGACGTCGAGATCGTCACCGACCGCACGACGATGATCCGCGCGGCCGTGCGCGACGTGCAGTTCGAGCTGCTGCTCGCGGTCGCGCTCGTCGTGCTGGTGATGTACCTGTTCCTCGCGAACGTCTACGCGACGATCATCCCGAGCCTGTCGGTGCCGCTGTCGCTGATCGGCACGCTCGCGGTGATGTACATGGCCGGCTTCTCGCTGAACAACCTGTCGCTGATGGCGCTCACGATCGCGACCGGCTTCGTCGTCGACGACGCGATCGTGATGATCGAGAACATCGCGCGCTACGTCGAGGAAGGCGAGACGGGGCTCGAGGCCGCGCTGAAGGGTTCGCGGCAGATCGGCTTCACGATCATCTCGCTGACGGTGTCGCTGATCGCGGTGCTGATCCCGCTGCTGTTCATGGGCGACGTGGTCGGCCGCCTCTTCCACGAATTCGCGATCACGCTCGCGGTGACGATCGTGATCTCGGCGATCGTGTCGCTCACGCTCGTGCCGATGCTGTGCGCGAAGCTGCTGCGCCATTCGCCGCCGCCGGAGAGCCACCGCTTCGAGGCGCGCGTGCACCGCGCGATCGACTGGGTGATCGCGCGCTACGCGGTCGCGCTCGAATGGGTGCTGAACCGCCAGCGCTCGACGCTCGTCGTCGCGCTGCTGACGCTCGGGCTGACCGCCCTGCTCTATGTGTTCGTGCCGAAGGGCTTCTTCCCCGCGCAGGACACCGGCGTGATCCAGGCGATCACGCAGGCGCCGCAGTCGATCTCGTACGGCGCGATGGCCGAACGCCAGCAGGCGCTCGCGGCCGAAATCCTGAAGGACCCGAACATCGACAGCCTAACGTCGTTCATCGGCGTCGACGGCAGCAACATCACGCTGAACAGCGGCCGGATGCTGATCAACCTGAAGGCACGCGACGAACGCACCGAAACCGCCGCGCAGATCATCCGCGACCTGCAGCAGCGCGTCGCGAACATCACCGGCATTTCGCTGTTCATGCAGCCGGTGCAGGACCTGACGATCGATTCGACGGTCAGCCCGACGCAGTACCAGTTCATGCTGACGAGCCCGAACTCGGAAGAATTCGCGACCTGGGTGCCGAAGCTCGTCGCGCGGCTGCAGCAGGAGCCGTCGCTCGCCGACGTCGCGACCGACCTGCAGAGCAACGGCCAGTCGGTGTACATCGAGATCGACCGCGCGAGCGCCGCGCGCTTCGGCATCACGCCGGCGACCGTCGACAACGCGCTGTACGACGCGTTCGGCCAGCGCATCGTGTCGACGATCTTCACGCAGTCGAACCAGTACCGCGTGATTCTCGAATCGGAGCCGAAGGAGCAGCACTACGCGCAATCGCTGAACGACATCTACCTGCCGTCGGCCGGCGGCGGCCAGGTGCCGCTGTCGTCGATCGCGTCGTTCCACGAGCGGCCGTCGCCGCTGCTGGTCGCGCACCTGTCGCAGTTCCCGTCGACGACCATCTCGTTCAACCTCGCGCCGGGCGCGTCGCTCGGCGAGGCCGTCAAGGCGATCGAGGCCGCCGAGAAGGACATCGGCCTGCCCGGCTCGTTCCAGACGCGCTTCCAGGGCGCGGCGCTCGCGTTCCAGGCGTCGCTGTCGAACCAGCTGTTCCTGATCCTCGCGGCGGTCGTCACGATGTACATCGTGCTCGGCGTGCTGTACGAGAGCTACATCCACCCGATCACGATCCTGTCGACGCTGCCGTCGGCCGGCGTCGGCGCGCTGCTCGCGCTGATGATCACCGGGCACGACCTCGACATCATCGGGATCATCGGCATCGTGCTGCTGATCGGCATCGTGAAGAAGAACGCGATCATGATGATCGACTTCGCGCTCGAGGCCGAACGCGTCGAAGGCAAGCCGCCGCGCGAGGCGATCTACCAGGCGTGCCTGCTGCGCTTCCGGCCGATCCTGATGACGACGCTCGCCGCGCTGCTCGGCGCGGTGCCGCTGATCGTCGGCTCCGGCGCGGGCTCCGAGCTGCGCCAGCCGCTCGGGATCGCGATCGCCGGCGGCCTGATCGTGTCGCAGGTGCTGACGCTGTTTACGACGCCCGTGATCTATCTCGGCTTCGACTCGCTCGCGCGCCGCGTGCGCGGCTGGTTCGAACGCCACGGCCCGCAAGCCGGCACGCGCACGGATGCGTAAATGAAACGACCCCCACGCTCACTTCGTTCGCGTGGGGGGGCGCAGCCCCCCCATCTCCCGAAAACGCATCCGTCGGAACACGCGGCGGCCCAGCGAGTGCCGACATGAACCTGTCGCGCCCCTTCATCACCCGCCCCGTCGCGACGACGCTGCTCGCGCTCGGCGTCGCGCTCGCGGGCCTGTTCGCGTTCATCAAGCTGCCGGTGTCGCCGCTGCCGCAGGTCGATTTCCCGACGATCTCGGTGCAGGCGTCGCTGCCGGGCGCGAGCCCGGAAACGGTCGCGACCAGCGTGACGAGCCCGCTGGAGCGGCACCTCGGCTCGATCGCGGACGTCTCCGAAATGACGTCGACGAGCACGGTCGGCAATGCACGGATCATCCTGCAGTTCGGCCTGAACCGCGACATCGACGGCGCCGCGCGCGACGTGCAGGCCGCGATCAACGCGGCGCGCGCCGATCTGCCCGCCGCGCTGAAGAGCAACCCGACCTACCGCAAGGTCAACCCGGCCGATTCGCCGATCATGGTCGTCGCGCTGACCTCGGAAACGGCGTCGCCGGCGAAGGTGTACGACGCCGCGTCGACGGTGCTGCAGCAGTCGCTGTCGCAGATCGACGGGATCGGCCAGGTCACCGTGAGCGGCTCCGCGAACCCGGCCGTGCGCGTCGAGCTCGAACCGCAGTCGCTGTTCCACTACGGGATCGGCCTCGAGGACGTGCGCGCCGCGCTGGCCTCCGCGAACGCCAACGCGCCGAAGGGCGCGATCGAGTTCGGCCCGCAGCGCTTCCAGCTCTATACGAACGACCAGGCGTCCCAGGCGTCGCAATACCGCGACCTCGTCGTCGCGTACCGCAACGGCTCGGCCGTGCGGCTGTCCGACCTGTCCGACGTCGTCGATTCGGTCGAGGACCTGCGCAACCTCGGTTTGTCGAACGGCAAGCGCGCGGTGCTCGTGATCCTCTACCGGTCGCCCGGCGCGAACATCATCGAGACGCTCGACCGCGTGCGCGCGGCGCTGCCGCAGCTCACCGCGTCGCTGCCGGCCGACATCACGGTCACGCCGGTGCTCGACCGCTCGACCACCATCCGCGCGTCGCTGAAGGACACCGAGCACACGCTGCTGATCGCGATCAGCCTCGTCGTGATGGTCGTGTTCCTGTTCCTGCGCAACTGGCGCGCGACGCTGATCCCGAGCGTCGCGGTGCCGATCTCGATCGTCGGCACGTTCGGCGCGATGTACCTGCTCGGCTTCTCGATCGACAACCTGTCGCTGATGGCGCTGATCGTCGCGACCGGTTTCGTCGTCGACGACGCGATCGTCGTGCTCGAGAACATCTCGCGGCACATCGAGAACGGCAAGCCGCGGATGCAGGCGGCGTTCGACGGCGCCCGCGAAGTCGGCTTCACGGTGCTGTCGATGAGCATCTCGCTCGTCGCGGTGTTCCTGCCGATCCTGCTGATGGGCGGGATCGTCGGGCGCCTGTTCCGCGAGTTCGCGCTGACGCTGTCGCTCGCGATCGCCGTGTCGCTCGCGGTGTCGCTCACGCTCACGCCGATGATGTGCGCGCGCCTGCTGCCGGAACAACACGACCCGCAAAGCGAGGGCCGCTTCGGGCGCTTCCTCGAACGCGGCTTCGCGCGCATGCAGCGCGGCTACGAGCGTTCGCTGTCGTGGGCGCTGCGCCGGCCGCTGCTGATCCTGCTGACGCTGTTCGCGACGATCGGGCTGAACCTCTACCTGTACGTCGTCGTGCCGAAGGGCTTTTTCCCGCAGCAGGACACCGGGCTGATGATCGGCGGCATCCAGGCCGACCAGTCGACGTCGTTCCAGGCGATGAAGCTGAAGTTCTCCGAGATGATGCGGATCGTGCAGGGCAACCCGAACGTGAAGAGCGTCGCGGGCTTCACCGGCGGCACGCAGACCAACTCGGGCTTCATGTTCGTCACGCTGAAGGACCGCACCGAGCGCAAGCTGTCGGCCGACCAGGTGATCCAGCAGTTGCGCCCGCGGCTGGCGGACGTGGCGGGCGCGCGCACGTTCCTGCAGGCGGCGCAGGACATCCGTGTCGGCGGCCGGCAGAGCAACGCGCAGTACCAGTTCACGCTGCTCGGCGATTCGAGCGCCGACCTGTACAAGTGGGGGCCGATCCTGACCGAGGCGCTGCAGAAGCGCCCCGAGCTGACCGACGTGAACTCCGACCAGCAGCAAGGCGGCCTCGAGGCGATGGTGACGATCGACCGCGCGACCGCCGCGCGGTTCGGCATCAAGCCCGCGCAGATCGACAACACGCTGTACGACGCGTTCGGCCAGCGCCAGGTCTCGACGATCTACAACCCGCTGAACCAGTACCACGTCGTGATGGAGGTCGCGCCGAAGTACTGGCAGAGCCCGGAGATGCTCAACCAGGTGTGGATCAGCACGTCGGGCGGCAGCGCGAACGGCTCGCAGACCACCAACGCGGCCGCCGGCACCTTCGTCGCGACCTCGGCCGGCACGTCGAGCGCCGGCACGGCCGCGCAGAGCGCCGCGGCGATCGCGTCCGACTCCGCGCGCAACCAGGCGCTCAACGCGATCGCGGCGAGCGGCAAGTCGAGCGCGTCGTCGGGCGCGTCGGTGTCGACGTCGAAGTCGACGATGATCCCGCTGTCGGCGATCGCGACGTTCGGGCCGAGCACGACGCCGTTGTCGGTCAACCACCAGGGGCTGTTCGTCGCGACGACGATCTCGTTCAACCTGCCGCCGGGCGTGTCGCTGTCGCAGGCGACGCAGATCATCTATCAGACGATGGCGCAGATCGGCGTCCCGCCGACGATCGTCGGCAGCTTCCAGGGCACCGCGCAGGCGTTCCAGCAGTCGATGAACGATCAACCGATCCTGATCCTCGCGGCGCTGCTGGCCGTCTACATCGTGCTCGGGATCCTGTACGAGAGCTACATCCACCCGATCACGATCCTGTCGACGCTGCCGTCGGCCGGCGTCGGCGCGCTGCTCGCGCTGCTGCTGTTCAAGACCGAGTTCAGCATCATCGCGCTGATCGGCGTGATCCTGCTGATCGGCATCGTGAAGAAGAACGCGATCATGATGGTCGACTTCGCGATCGACCAGACGCGCAACAACGGGAAGTCGTCGTTCGACGCGATCCACGAGGCGTGCCTGCTGCGCTTCCGCCCGATCATGATGACGACGATGGCGGCGCTGCTCGGCGCGCTGCCGCTCGCGTTCGGCAGCGGCGACGGCGCCGAGCTGCGCGCGCCGCTCGGGATCGCGATCGCCGGCGGCCTGGTGATGTCGCAGGTGCTGACGCTCTATACGACGCCCGTCGTCTACCTGTACATGGACCGGTTCCGCGTATGGGGCGAGAAGCGCCGCAACCGCCGCGGCAATACCGGCGGGCCGGCGGTCGCCGGCGAGTGACGGAAAGCGGCTGCCCTTCGGGCAGCCGTCTTTTGCGCTTGATTGGCGGGCTTGATTGGCGGGCTCGGTTGCCGGGCTTGTTTGCCGGCCGCGATCGGCTATCGTGTGTCCATGTCCACCGCCGCGCCTTCCCGGGAACCCGCCATGAACGTCCAGCTCAATCACACGATCGTCTGGTGCCGCGACAAGCATGCGTCGAGCCGCTTCGTCACCGAACTGCTGGAATTGCCGCCGCCGACGCCGTTCGGCGCAATGCTGGTCGTCGCGCTCGACAACGGCGTGTCGCTCGATTTTTACGAACAGGCGGGGGAAATCCGGTCGCAGCATTACGCGTTCCTGATCGACGAAGCCGGCTTCGACCGCGTGCTCGCGCGCATTCGCGAACGCGGGTTGCCGCACTGGGCCGATCCGGCGAAGCGGCAAGCCGGCGACATCTACCGCCACAACGGCGGACGCGGCGTGTACTTCGACGATCCGGACGGCCACTTCCTCGAAGTGATGACGCAGCCGTATGTGCTGAACGGGTAGCGCGGCAGGCCGGCAGGCCGGCGGGCCGGCGGGGCGCCGGCCCGGCATGCGCGGCGCGGGTGTCGCCCGGTTGCGGACGAGACCCGGCCGATTGTCCGACTGTCGCCCGCTGCCGTTACTCGGCGGCAGCCGTCGTCTTGCGCGGACGACGCACGCGCGGCGCCGCCTTGCGGGCCGGTTTCTTCGGCTTGGCGGCGGCCGGGGCTTCGGCAGCCGCTTCGGGGAGTGCCGCGTCGTGCGACGGTTGCACGGCCTCGTCCCGAGCGTCGGACGCGCGAGCCGCCGGTTCGGCCGGCGCCGCCGCGTGCCGCTCGTCATGCGCCGCGTCGCGGTGCGGTTCGTCCGCATGCCGGCCGGGCACGTGCGCTTCGCCACCGTGTGTCGTATCGCCCTGCACGGCGGCGTCCGGCTTGCCGGCCGCGTGGCGACCGGCGCCCTTCGCGGCCGCGCCCTTCTTCGCGGCGGTCTTCTTGGCCGCGCTCTTGCGCGCGCGCTTGCGGCCATCCTTCGCGTCGCCGTGCGCGTCGGTCACATCGGGCGTGTCGGCCGTATCGGCCGGCGCCGCATCAGCGACCTCGGCAAACTCCGCGTCTTCCGCGTCGAACTGCACGCTTTCGTGAACGACCGCTTCCGCGCGCTGCCCGCGACGGTGCGCGTCGCGGCCGGCCGGTGCCGGCTCCGCCGCGCGCGCGCCGTGATGCGCGCCGTGGTGCGCCGCGCCACCTTCACCGCCCGCCGCGACGTGCTCGGCCGCGGCCGACTGGCGGGCCCGCGACACGAACGCGCCCGACTTGTCGTCGCGCCCCACTTCGAGCAGGCCGCGCGCCTGCGCCTCGTCGAGCAGGTTGCCGAACGCGCGGAACCCGTAGTACGACTCGTTGAAGTCCGGCTTGCGACGCTTGATCGCGCTCTTGAGCACCGACGCCCAGATCTTGCCGACGTCGTCGCGCTCCGACGCGAGCGCGTCGAACGTCTCGACCGCCAGCGCGATCGCCTCGGCCTTGCGCGCATCCATGTCGTGCTTGCGCGACGGCTCGTCCGGTCGCTTCGCGCCGCCGTTGCCCGCGCGCTGCTGCTGTTCGCGCTTCGCGAGCGCACGCTGCTGCTCGCGCACCAGATCGTCGTAGAAGATGAATTCGTCGCAGTTCGCGACCAGCAGATCCGACGTCGATTTCTTCACGCCGACGCCGATCACCTTCTTCGCGTTCTCGCGCAGCTTCGACACGAGCGGCGAAAAATCCGAGTCGCCGCTGATGATCACGAACGTATCGACGTGCGACTTCGTGTAGCAGAGGTCAAGGGCATCCACGACGAGCCGGATGTCGGCCGAATTCTTGCCCGACTGGCGCACGTGCGGAATCTCGATCAGCTCGAAGCTCGCTTCGTGCATCGACGCCTTGAAGCCCTTGTAGCGATCCCAGTCGCAATAGGCCTTCTTCACGACGATGCTGCCTTTCAGCAGCAGGCGCTCCAGCACGGGCTTGATGTCGAATTTCTCGTACTTCGCATCGCGCACGCCGAGCGCGACGTTCTCGAAGTCGCAGAACACGGCCATGCTGACGTTGTCCAGGGGTAATGCCATGTGTACTCCAACCGGTGGGCCGACGCGTGATGCACGCGTAGCGGCGAAAAATGCATCGCGCACATGATAGCCGGTCGGCGCGTCATTCCCGCATCCGTGTGAACGAATGAACGCCGGTACCCGGCACCGGTACGCCGAAGCCGGTACGCCCGATGCCGGTACGCCCGACGCCGGTACGCCCGATGCCGGTACGCCCCTTATTACGTGCGCACCGTCGGGGCGATTCGACATTACACTTGAGTTATCGGTCGTCCGTCCCTATCTGCACGGATGACGCATCGAGCAAGGAGCGGTTTCATGACGACGAAGGTACTGCTGATTGGCGCGACCGGCCGGACGGGCCAGGCCTGCGCGGATCTGCTGCTCAAGCAGCCGGAGTTCGAGGTCACGGCGCTCGTGCGCCGGCACGGCTATGCGCTGGCGGGCGCGCGGGTCGTCGAGGCCGATCTGACGAACGATTTCTCGCACGCTTTCCAGGGCATCACGCACGTGATCTACGCGGCCGGCTCGGCCGAATCGGACGGCGCGACCGAAGAGGAGCAGGTCGACCGCGATGCGGTCGCCCGCGCGGCCGACTACGCGCTCGCGTTCAACGCGCAGAAGCTCGTGGTGGTCAGCTCGCTGTCCGCCTACCGGCCCGAGCACGGGCCCGACGCGCTGCACCACTATTCACGGATGAAGCGCGAAGGCGACGATCGCGTGATCGCGTCGGGCGTCGACTACGTGATCCTGCGCCCGGGCCCGCTGACGGACGATCCGGGCGTCGGCAAGATCGCGCTGACCGACACGTGGCTCGAGCCCGCGCCGCCCGTGTCACGCCAGGATGTGGCATGGGCCGCGATCGAGGCGATCAAGCTCGGCATCTCGCGCAAGGTCGTCGGCTTCGTCGGCGGCAGCGTGCCGATCGAACAGGCGCTGCGCGCATAACGGCCCGCTGTGCGCCGCCGGGAGGCGGCGCGTTCCCGTGCCCGCGGCCCGCACGACGGGCCGTTTTCACGCGCGGGCCAGCCGTTTTACTGCTTCGGATGCGCGTCGGCCCACGCCTTCACGGCGGCGAGCGTGTTCTCGACGTGCTTGTCGGGCGACAGGCTCGTGTATTCGTAGAGAATCTTCCCTTCCGGCGAAATCACGTAGGACACGCGGTTCGCCCGGTCGAGCGCCGGCAGCTTCGCGTCGTACTCGCGGATGATCTTCGCATCCGGGTCGGCCGCCACCGGGAACTTGCTGCGGCACTCGCTCACCGAGAACTTCGTCAGCGTGTCGATGTTGTCGGCCGACACGCCGATCACCGTCGCGCCGTAAGCCTTGTAACGGTCGACCGCGTCCGCGAACGCATGCGCCTCGATCGTGCAGCCCTTCGTGAACGCCGCCGGATAAAAATACAGCACGACCGGTCCCTGCTTCAGCGCGTCCGAGAGCGCGTACGTGTAGGTCTTGCCGCCCAGCGACGCCTGCGTCGTGAAATTAGGCGCGGCCGCGCCCGGCTTCAGTTCCGCCTGCGCCACGAGCGCATGGCCGGCCACCAGCGCCACCATGGCGCCCAGCAACAGTTTTCGCTTCATCTGCGTCCTCATTTCTTATAAAGTCGGCCTCGATACAGGCCACGCGGGCGTTCGCCTGCCGAACATCCGCGTGGAAGATCCGGCCGGCGGCAGCGCCGCCTGGGGCCGGTCCGTTAAAGATTTCGCACAGTCTGCCGTTATTCCTTCCGGACAACCGGTTCCAGCCCTTCACGTCAGCGAGAAACATGGAAGCCAACAGGAAACAGACGTCACGCAGGGGCTCCTGGCGCAGCGCCTTGCATACGCTGCGCCGCTTCGCTCGGTCGGGCGGCGCGCTGATGCCCGCGCGCGCGGTCGCGCCGCGACGCGACGACTCCGTGCGCAACTGGCTGGAACAGACGGTCGGCACGGTGGACTTCCTCGCCCACGTCGACCGCGAGCTGCGCTTTCTGTACGTGTCCGACGCGAGCCTGCGCTTCATCGGCTACCACCGCGACTACCTGCATACGCTGACGCTGCGCGACCTGATCGCCGAACAGGATACCGCGGCGCTCGAAGGCCTGCTCGCTCGCGCCGCGCGGTCGGGCCAGGTCGAGAAGGCGACGATGTGCATCGTCAAGTCGCTCACCTACCCGCTGGACGTCGAGGTCCGCGCGTTCAAGAGCCGCCACCACGGCGTCGACGGCTTCGCGATCGCGGCGTTCGACGTGTCGTCGTGGCGCGCGCTCGAGGCGCGTCTGACCTACGAAATGCACCACGACCCGATGACGGGGCTCGACAACCTGTCCGCGCTCGTGCCGGCGCTGATGCGCGCGCAGCAGACCGCCGACGAGGACGGCACCTGCGCGGCGCTGCTGCTGCTCGACCTCGACGACTACCAGCGGATCAACCGCGCGCTCGGCTACGACGCGGGCGACATGCTGCTGCGCGAGACCGCGCAGCGGCTGAAGGCGCTCGTCACGCCGGACGAGCAGCTCGCGCGCGTCGCGAGCGACAAGTTCGCGGTGGTGCTGGGCGCACCGGACCGCACGCAGGCGAGCCATGCTGCCGATTCGCTCGCGCGCCGGCTGCAGGCCGCGGTGCGCGAGCCCTACGTGTTCCAGGGCCAGACCGTGCACCTGTCCGCGAGCATCGGCATCGCGCTCTATCCGGACGAACGCGCCGCGCCGCATCGCGCGCAGCATCACAGCCCGCTGCTGCGCCGCGCCGACCACGCGCTCTCCCAGGCGAAGGCATCGGGCGGCAACGCGCTCGCGTTCCATGCGCCCGTCGACGATCCGGCCGACGCCGAACGGCTCAAGCTCGAAGCCGACCTGTACGACGGCGTGCGCAACGGCGAGTTTTCGCTGCATTTCCAGCCGATCACGCGCAGCCAGTCGGGCGCGGTGGTCGGCGTCGAGGCGCTGATCCGCTGGCGCCATCCGGTGCACGGCCTCGTGCCGCCGGCCACCTTCATCCCGCTCGCCGAATCGATCGGCCTGATCAACTACCTCGGCAACTGGGTGCTCAAGGCCGCGTGCATGCAGCTCGTCGCGTGGGACGGCCAGGGGCTCGCGCTGCAATACGTGGCGGTCAACGTGTCGCCGCAGCAGTTCCGCGACCCGCGCTTCACGCAGAGCGTGCGCGAGGCGATCGCGCTGACCGGCATCGACCCGCGCCGCATCGTGCTCGAAATCACCGAAAGCCTGCTGATGCACGATCCCGCGCACGCGAAAATGCTGCTCGAGGAGCTGACCGGTCTCGGCATCCGCTTCGCGATCGACGATTTCGGCACCGGCTATTCGAGCCTGGCCTATCTGCAGCGCTTCCCGCTCGCGAAGCTGAAGATCGACCGCAGTTTCGTCGAAAACCTGCTGACGTCGCGCAACGACCGCGCGATCGTGTCGGCGGTGGTCGGCCTCGCGCAAACACTGGATCTCGAGCTCGTCGCCGAAGGCGTCGAGACCGAGGCGCAGCGCGAGCTGCTGACGGAGATGGGCTGCAATCACATCCAGGGCTGGCTCGTCTGCCAGGCGCTGCCGTCCGAGGAGCTCGCGCGGCGCTTCGAGGCGCAGCAGCTGCACCTGCACGCCGCCGCCTGACGCGCGCGGCGAACCGAAAGATCCGTATGTCAACCACCGAATACCTGCCCCGCACCGCGCTGCTCGACAAGCTGTGGGCCCGGATGAACGAACGGGGCGATTTCCCGCTGCTGTCGGAATCGCTGCGCGCGACGATGGCCGCGATGAAGAACGACGACCTCGACTTCACCGCGCTCGTGCGCGTCGTGCTGTCGGACTTCGCGCTCACGCAGAAAGTGCTGCGGCTCGCGAACTCCGCGATGTACATGGCGTTCGGCGGTAACATCACCACCGTGACCCGCGCGCTGATGGTGCTCGGCATGGACGCCGTCGGCCATCTCGTGGTCGGGTTGAAGCTCGTCGACCACTTCCATCAGAGCACGCCGCGACGCATCGACGCGAAGCTTGAGCTGAACCGTGCGCTGCTGTCCGGCTGCGTCGCGCGCAAGCTCACCGAGCACGCCGAACTGCGCGGCGGCGAGGAAGCCATCGTCTGCACACTGATGCGCCAGGTCGGCAAACTGCTGGTGGTCTGCTATCTCGACAGCGAATGGGACCGCATCCGCCGCCGCGCGGCCGAGCTGAACGGCGACGAAGCGGCCGCCTGCGTCGACGTGCTCGGCGTCGGCTTCGACGAGATCGGCGTCGAAGCGGCCGCGCGCTGGCGGCTGCCCGACGTGATCCGCGGCGGAATGGCCGACGACGATCGCGCCACCCGCGCCGACGCGTTCGACAACGAAGACGGTGACGCCCGCCACGCGGGCCCGGCTGCCGACGACGGCTCGGCCGATCGCATCCGCTGGCTGCGCGCGGTGAGCCGCTGCTCGACCGACGTCGCCGGCGCGCTCGTCATGCCCGCGAGCCCGCAGCGCGACGCGCGCATCGCGGCGCTCGCGCAGCACTACGGCGCCGAGCTCGACATGGAGGCCGACGCGCTCGTCGAGATCGCCGATCGGCTCGCGCGCGAGGAAGCGAGCGACACCATGATGCGCGAGATCGTCGAGCTGCGCGCGAACGCCGATGCGATCGCGCGCGCGCAGGCCGCGCCCGAGGCCTGCCTCGAAGCCGGCCTCGCGGATTTGCGCGCGCTGCCGTCCGAGCACGTGCTGACGCCGGTGCTCGCGCTCGCGTCGGAAAGCCTGCTGGCCGGCCTCGCGTTCACGCGCACCGTGATGTTCGTGCGGCACGACGACGGCACCTTCGCCGCGCGCCTGGGCTTCGGCCCCGGCGTCGATACGGCGCTCGACCGGCTGCATTTCGACGAACGCTTCGAGCCGGACGTGTTTCATCTCGCGATCTCGAACTCGGTCGGCATCTTCATCGAGCAGGCGCAGGACCCGAAGATGACGAAGCGCCTGCCCGCGTGGTATCTCGACGCGTTCGACGACGCGCGTGCGTTCGTGCTGCTGCCCGTGCGCGTCGGCACGACGAGCGTCGCGCTGCTGTACGGCGACTGGGCCGGCGCGCAACCCGCGCGCAAGATCTCGCAGCAGGAGATGGCCGTGCTCAACGAACTCGCGCGCGAGCTGGGACGGTTCTTCGCCGCGCAGCCCGGCTGACGGCGGGCCAGCCTCCCGTCGTTTTCGCTCCCATCGGGTAGGGAGAGGGGTCACCCCCTCAGCCCTCCCACACCACCGTACGTGCGGTTCCGCATACGGCGGTTCATCAAGAACGCTGGAGGCGCTGCTGTGTATCCAGCAGCGAGACCAGCCCCTGTCGGTCGAAGTAGCGTTTCGGGAAGGCCGCGTTCATGTGGCTCGCTCCGGCGTTCCACCATGGCCCTCGCCCATTACGCGACGATTGCCATGCGCGTGCTTCCGTGAGTCCCCTTCGACGTAACATGATCGCGCGGGCACCCCGGCGCTTCGCCTGTCTCCATAGAAGACTGCGCATTCGCCGTCTGACCCACCCGTCCAGTTCCTCCAACGCGCCTTTGACCTCCGTGTACCGGAAATAGCTTATCCAGCCGCGAAGCACCGGGTTCAGCGCCTCGATCGTCTGCGATACGCTACGCCCTCGACCCGGACGCATCAGCTCCCTG